>DATGDQ010000507.1:0-3037 GCA_035310785.1 Gemmatimonadaceae bacterium
GCTCGAAGATCCTGTCCTGCTTCTCCTGCGGAATGCCACGGCCCGTGTCCGCGACGATGATCGACACGGTGGATTCGTCCGCGTCGCACGACAGCCGAATCGACCCCTCCGCGGGCGTGAACTTGATCGCGTTCGAGAGCAGGTTGAGTAGAATCTGCTCGAGCTTCTCGGGATCCGCGATCACGCGCACATCTTCGGGGCACGGTTCCGAGCGAAAGCGCAACCCCTTCGCCATGAGCTGCGGGAGCACGAGCGGCTCCACGGCGGCAAGCACGGTATTCACGCCCACTTCCTTGAAGTTCAAGGGCACGTGTCCGCTCTCGAGCTTCGCGAAGTTGAGCACGTCGTTCACGAGTCGCAGGAGCATCCGCTGACTCGCCTTGATGCGCGCGAGATCCTCGCGCTGCGTCGGAGTGATAGGGCCGCGGATCTCCATGTCGAGCAGCTCGACGTAGCCGGCGATCGCGTTGAGCGGTGTGCGCAGCTCGTGGCTCATGTTCGCGAGAAACTCGCTCTTCGCGCGATTCGCGCTCTCCGCCTCCATGCGCGCGACTTCCGCCTCCCTCCGCGCCGCCCGCTCGGCCTCGTACAGCCGAGAGTTCTCCGCGAGCAGCCTCGCGCGATCCAACGCTTCGGTCAGTTGTGCATTCTCTACGGGGGCCGCGGTCTGGTCCGCGAGCGCGGAGAGCAGCCACTCGTCATCCGCGTACCGCTCGGCGTCTGCGTCCTCGGTACGCACGACCGCGAGCAAGCCGATCACATTTCCGCCCACCACCAGCGGCACGCCGATGAAGCCATCCGGCGAGTCGGCGCCGAGCAGCCCCTTGAGGCGCGTGATGAGCGACTCGTCGAACGACTCGCGGAAGCGCTCGACGACCTCCGAGCTGACGCCGTATGCCGCGCGCACCCGAAGCAGTCCCTGCTCATCCGTGAGCATCAGGATCGCCTTGTCCGCGCCGAGCAGCTCTGCTGCCTGATCGGTGGCGAGATGCAGGATGTCCTTGAGCGATGAGGCGTACGTGAAGGCACGGCTCACCTTCGTGAGGCGGTGCGCGCGCGACTCGCGCGAGTCGTCGTACCGCGGCTCGCCCTCGATCACGGGGCTTTCCAGCTGTCCCCAGTCATGCGATGCGCGCGCCCGCCGAGGTGATCTCGAGCTGCCGCACCACGGGATCGTGCCCACTGTTGCGCGTCTTCACCACGCGAATGGTGCGACGCGTGCGCTCTTCACCGCCGAGCGCGATCGCGATCACGTTGTCGGACATGTAGCTGAAGCGCTGCTCGCTCGAGGTCGGGCTCCCATTCGGGGAGATTCCCGACTCGAAGGTGAGCAGGCTCGTCACGTCGTTCACGGCGAAGATCTGGATCAGCGAATAGAGATAATCGTGTAGTCGCTGCGTGTCGCTCGCCGCCGCGACGAGGTCGCCCACCGCATCGATCACGACGCGCTTGACCGATCCGTCCTTGATCCAGTCGTAGATCCCGACCACGATGCTGTCGATCTGCAACTCGACCGGCGACACGTACATGAGCTCGAGCCCGGCCTTGCGCGCCGCATTCATGTCGGCGCCGAGATTGGCGAACCCCCGGGCCAGCTGCGCGGGATTCTCCTGGAAATTGACGTATAGCGTCCGCTCCTTGTTCGCGATTCCCTCGAGCGCGAAATGCATGGCCATCGTCGTCTTGCCGGAGCCGGTCGGACCGACGACCAGTGTGGTCGTGCCTGCCCAAACACCACCTTCGAGCATACCGTCCAGCCCCGGTACACCAGTCGAGACGCGCTCGAGGCGTGGAACGTACGTCGTGGCAACCCGAGGGGAGATGAGTCGGGGAAAGAGCTGAATGCCGTCCTGCGTGATGCGAAATGCGTGCTGTCCCTCGCGATATCCGGAGCCGCGCAGCTTCAGCACGCGCAGGTAACGTTCATCGCGAGTGCCGAGCGTCCGCCTCGCGAGCTGGATGATCGAGTCGCTCACCGCGAACTCGGGATAGCGCTCGATGTCATCCAGCGTGTACTCGCCCAGGAGCAGCACCGTCGCATCGTACGCGGAGAGCAGCCCGGCGAGATCCGAAACCATGCGTCGCGTTTCCGGGAGCGAGCTTCTCAGATCATGAATCGCGCGGAAGGAGTCAATGACGATGAGCTTGGGCGACAACCGCTTGATGAGCGCCCTGAGCCAGGGCACGAGCGCGGACGCGCCGTCACTGGCGAGCATCGGACCGATGTCCTCGTACTGGATATCGGAGCCCAGCTTCTTCTCGTCGAAATAGGAGAAGCGCTGCACGTAGCTCACCATCTTCGTCATCGGCTCGGAGAGGGTGCTCACGTACACTATCGGGCGGCCGGCGTCCGCATTGCAGAACAGCAGCTGCTCGGCGAACACGGTCTTTCCCGTGCCCGGCTGCCCCATCACGATGTTGATCGAATGGGCGGGAAGGCCGCCGCCGAGCACGGAATCGATTTGCGGACTGCCTGTGCTGATGCGGGAGAACAGCTCACCGTCGCCGTTCGTCTGCGTCGTCACGGACGGGCCACCGCGGCGTCCGCGCCCGTGCGTTGTGCGAGCAGCTCGCGCACCGTCTGCACGAGGCGCTGTTCGGCCAGTGGCTTCATGAGGAATGCGTCCGCGCCGGCTTCACGCGCGCGGCTGTGAGCCGCGAGAATGCTGAAGATCAGCACGACGGTGTGCTTCAGCGCCGCCTCCTGTCGCACCGCGCGGCAGAGCGCCAACCCGTCCAGCTTCGGCACGAGGACCTCGGTGATGATGATGTCGGGCTTCATCTCGCGCGCCATCGCGAGTGCAGCCTCACCATCTGCGGCAAACTCTACGCCGAAACCGGCCTCGTTCAGGAAGTACGTCTCGAGATCGCGGACGTGCGGATCGCGCTCGACGACGAGGATGATCGCGCTATGAGTTCCCGGCGCGCCCGGACTAGTCATTTTCAAGGGCGCACGGCAAGTAGCGCCAGAGAGCGGAACGTCTCAAGCCATCTCCACCTGGTGAGCAGGAACCCGCCTGCGGTGCTGCCGGGCGGC
>DATGDQ010000508.1:0-8032 GCA_035310785.1 Gemmatimonadaceae bacterium
AGGCGAATGGTGGTCATGAGCGGATCGCTCGCCGGACGCGGAGGCTCACCGAGCAAGCGGATCGAGCTGAAGATGCCGCCGCCAACTAGTGGCGGCGTGTCCGTCGCACCCGCCGCATCGATCGATGGACGCGATTCCAGATTCGTGAGCAGCGAGCGGTAGAAGGCGATCACCGCAGAATCCGCGTAGTTCTTTCCCAGCGTGACCTGCGCGGTGACGGTGTGATCGGGATCGAAACCCGGGTTGGTCGCCAGCATCCTGCGCATGCTCTGCACGACGAGCGACGCACATACCGCGAGCACCAGCGCGAGCGACAGCTCGATCACCACCAGCGCACGCCTGCTTCGATTCGACGAGGCGGTATTCCCGCGCCCGCGCTCGCGCAGCGTGGCTCCGAGCTGGCCGCCGCTCAGTCGCAACGCGGGCCAGAGCCCGAAGATCAGAACCGTCACGAGCGTGGCGGCCAGCGCAAACGCGAGCACCGACGGCTGCATCGTGATGTCGTCCGCGCGCGGCACCGCCGATGACGGCACCAACCGGCGGATCGCGCCCAGCGATGCCGACGCGGCAGCAACGCCGAGCACGCCGCCCGCAAGACCGAGCACGACCCCCTCGATCACGAGTTGCCGAACGAGCCGGCTGCGCGAGGCGCCGAGCGCCTGCCGGACCGCGATCTCCTGGCTGCGCGCCGCGCCTCGAACCACGAGCAGATTGGCCACGTTGATGCACGCGATGAGGAGCAGAACTCCGGCAGCGCCCAGCAGAAGCAGCAACGGCTGGCGCGACGAGAGCGCGAGATCATCGCGAAACGGAAAGACGCTCGCCGTCCAGCCCGCGATCTCGGAATTCTCGTTCGCCAGCGCCGTCTCCGTCGCCACCAGCTCCGCACTCGCCTGCTCGACCGTAACCTTGGGCGCGAGTCGCGCAATCGCGCCAAAGAGATGCTGCGCGTGCCGCTCTATCTTGGGATACGTGGACGGCTCGACGACGGTCATCACGTCGAGCGGCGCCCCGCTAAGCGCCGGGCCCAGGAGATCCGCCTCCGCGGGAAGTACGCCGATGACCGTGCGCAGTCGCCCGTTGATCGAGTATTGCTCCCCGAGCACGCCGGCGCGCGCGCCGAATCGCCGGCGCCAGTAGCCGTAGCTCAGAATGACGGAGTTGCTCGCCTCACCGCGCTCGTCGGGATCGAACGACCGTCCAATAGTGGGTGCGACTCCCAGAACCGAAAGAAAATTCGGCGACACGGACAGGAGCGACACGCTTTCCGGACCCTCGGGACCATTGAGCGACGTGAGCGATGTGCCGTACAGCGCCATTCCTCGATACGATCTCGTGCGCGACTGCCAGTCGAGAAAGTCCGCGTACGAGACGCCGAATCGCTGGATGCTCTTGTCTGGATTGGTCGCCCAGAGCGAGACCAGCTCCTCATCGCGTGGAAAGGGCAGCGGTCGAATGAGCACCGCATCCACGATGCTGAAGATCGCGGTGTTCGCACCGATGCCGAGCGCAATGGTGAGAACGATGATGGCAGTGACGACGGGTGCCGATCGAGCCACCCTCAACGCGAATCGCATGTCCTGCGCAATGGCGTCTCGCCAATGGGGCGCGGCAGAGCTCACGTGCGATTGCTATCCGCGGCGCAGGCGGATGGTGAACGTGCTTCCCACGCCCAGCGTACTCTCGGCCGTGAGGTCACCGCCCATTCCCACGGCCATGTCCCGGCTGATCGAGAGACCGAGGCCGGTACCTTCGACGCGCGCCGCATGGCTGCTCTCCACCTGAACGAACGGCTCGAACACGTGCTCCAGGCGATCCGGCGGTATGCCGAGTCCGGTATCGCTGACGGTGAGCTCGACGAAGTCATCGGCGTCGGGCGCGACGCCTCCCTCGATTCGGAGACTTCCTCCATCCGGCGTGAACTTCGTGGCGTTGGAGAGGAGGTTGAGCAGTATCTGCTCGAGCTTGTCGCGATCGGCGGCGGCCTTCAGCTCACTCGGCACGTCCACCTCGTAACGCAGCCCCTTCGCGACGATCTGGGGATCGATCATGGGGAGGGTGGATTCGACGATGTCGTTGAGCGAGAGCGTCTGCAAGTCGTAGTCGATTCGCCCCGATTCAATGCGCGCGAGGTTGAGCAGGTCGTTGATGAGCCGAAGCAGGTGCTGCTGGCTTCGCATGACGCGGCCGAGCGCTTCCACCTGCGCGGGTGTAACCGGGCCATGGACGCCCATCTCGAGCAGCTGCACGTACCCGCCGATCGCGTTGAGGGGCGTGCGGAGCTCGTGACTCATCATCGCCAGAAAGTCGCTCTTCGCCCGGTTCGCCTCGCGTGCGGCCGTCGTTGCATCTTCAGCGGCGCGTTTGGCGTCGAGAAGGGCATCCTCGAATTTTCGGCGCTCGATCAATCTGAGGAGCACAGCGTCGGTCGCCCACTCGCCCTGCCGCTCTCGGCGAACGGCGTTCGCGAGCACCGCGACGTCTTCCCCGCTCTTGCCGCGCAAGAGGAGGAAGATCTCATCGGCGTGCCCGTGCAACCGGAGCAGCGGAAAGAAATGCGTCTGGTAGAAGATGCGGCTCCCGACCGCGAGTATCGACTCGACGTGCCGGCCGGCGAGCTCCTCGCGCGAATAATCGAGCATGTCGAGCAGCGTGCGATTCACCACGCGCAGGTGGCCGTCATCCGAAAATGAGATGAAGCCGCACGGCGCCGTGTCGAGCATCGGATCGAGCGCGGGCGCGAGGTTCCCCACGAGCTCTCTCGTGCTCACGCGCTCGGCGGCGTCGCTAAGCACGCACCGATCCGTTCACTGGCGACCGCAGGTACTCGCGCATCACCGCGATCGTCTCTTCGGGATGACTCATGTGTGGACAATGGCCGGTCGCGCGCAGGTTGCGAAGGGTGCTCAGCGGCAGCTCACGACTCAGATACTCGCCAACGGCGCTCGGTGCAATGATGTCCTCGGAGCACTGCATGATGAGCGAGGGCACCTGCACCGACGCGAGATCGCGGCGGTTGTCCGCGAAGAACGTCGCCTCGGCGAATCGCCTCGCGATGACGGGATCGGTGGAGCAGAAGCTGGACTCGAGCTCGCTGGCGAGCTCGGGCCGATCCGGGTTCTTCATGATCGCCGGCGCCAGGAAATTCGCCCAGCCGAGGTAATTCTTCTCCATGGTTTCGAGCAGCCCCTCGATGTCCGATTGCTCGAAGCCTCCCACGTAGTCGGGCGCATCATTGATGTAGCGTGGCGACGGCCCAACCAGTATCAGTCGCTCGAACAGATCCGGCTCGCGATTCGCCGCCAGCACTCCTACCATGCCGCTCACCGAGTGGCCCACGAAGATCACATCGTGCAGATCGAGCGCGTGGCAGATATCGAGCACGTCGGACGCGTACCCGTCGAGGGTCGAATAGCGATCGGCGTCGTACGAGGGCAGATCGGATTTGCCGGAGCCGACGTAGTCGAACAGCACGATCTCATAGTCGTCGGCGAACGCGGGCGTGACCAGGCGCCACATGTTCTGGTCACATCCGAATCCGTGCGCGAAGAGCATCGGCTGCGTGCCGCTGCCGAAGACCTTCACGTTGTTGCGTTTCTGCACCGTGGATTGCATCGACCAGCCTCGAGCGCGAGATGAATCCGTAAGTTTCGCGCCCGCGGCATGCAAGGCAAACGGCCGATTCGTCGATTCGTCGGCCATCCGATGCATGGCGAGCTCTGGCGAACAGTGGTAAGCCGAGATCCTACTTCGCCACGAAGCCGTACTTCTTCAATTGGTCCGCGTTCATCGACACGACGTCGATGTGAAGCGGGATGTCCTCGAGCGGCTTGTTGGCGGAATCCTTCGGCACCGAGACGATCTTCTCGACGACATCCATCCCCTTGAACACCTGCCCGTACACCGTGTAGTGGTCGTCCAGCCGCGCGAGTCCGTCCTTGTTCGCGACGATGTAGAACTGGCATCCGGCGGAGAGCTGCTCGGGATTGTTGTCCCGCCCTGCCCCGACGGCGCCGTACACGTGTCGCAGGCTGTCGTTGAACTCGGGAGCGAGGAGATAGGGTGAGCCGGAGAATCCCTCCGGCGTGTCCGGGCAACCGCCCTGCGCCACGAAGTTCTTGATGACGCGATTGAAGGTGAGCGTGTCCCAGTAATGAGATGATGCAAGCTTGATGAAGCTCGCCTTGTGACGCGGCGTTTGGTCGTAGAGCACGAACAGGATCTCGCCCAACCTCGTCTCGATGCGCCCGACCTGGTAGCTCTTCGGCTTCTGCGCTCCCGTGAGGGCAAGCGGCACGGCGACGAGAAGGGCGAGAAGGAGACGGCGCATGATCGCGATGGTGAGAGGGCGGATCCGTAGAGGCGTGTACCTCACGCGTCTGCACCTAGAAGTACGGAGGTGCGTGCTCGATTGGCAAGGATGGATCGACGTTCGCGGGCGCCGTCGAAGCGCTTCAGGGCGCTTGCGTCACTGCATTCGCATCGTGATCGCTGGATCGATTCGGGAAGCGCGATTGGCGGGAATCCAGCACGCCACGATGCCGATCACCGTCATCAGGACGACGACGATGGCGAACGTCGCGGGATCGTTCGGCGCCACGCCGAAGAGCAAGCCGCTGATGACGCGCAAGGCCAGGAATGCGAACGCAATGCCGATCGCGAGGCCGGCAGCGAGCAACACGCCTCCTTCACTCAGGATCATTCGCTGCACACGCCAGCGGTCCGCGCCGAGGCTCATGCGAATGCCGATCTCGTTCGCGCGCGCACTCACCGAGAACGCCAGCACGCCCGCGATTCCCACTGCCGCCACGATCACGGCGAGGCTTCCGAACAGCGATATGAGCTCGGCGTTGAGGCGCCTGGGCGCCACACTCTGATCCTTGAGCTGCGCGACAGTCATCACCCGTTCGATTGGGGCGTCGGGCGCTACGGTGTGCACGATGTGTGTCGCGGGCGCGATGAGCGCGGCGGCGCTGACGTCCGCGCGGATCACGATCGCACCGCCGAGCGCGACCGATTGCGTGAAGGGCAGGAACACCACCATCCGTGGTTTTGCGTCCATCGCGCCGTCCTGCGTGTTGCCGATCACTCCGACGATGGTGCGCCACTCGCTGGTGAATGGTGTGAAGCGCAGGACGTCGCCGGTCCACGCGATACGCTTGCCGATCGGATCTTCGTTGGGAAAGAGCCTGTCGGCGGTCGTCTTGTTGATGATCACTACCTTGCCCGCGCCTTCTCGATCCGTTTCGGTGAACGCGCGGCCGGCGAGCAGCGGAATTCCGGCGGCCTGGAAGTACTCGGGGCTCGCGGTGCGCAGATCGGCACGCGGCACCGCCTCGCCCGGCGCAAACGGCCGCGCCTCGGCCTTTACCTCGAAGCTGACGTCGGTGCCGCGCAACGGCATGTTCGACCCGATGCCGACTTCGATGACGCCCGGAACCCCGAGCAGCTCTCGTCGAATGCGATCATAGTCCTGCTTCGCGCGCGCGTCGGAAGCCGAGTCGAGCTGGGTGAAGGTCAGCAGCGGCACCTGCATCGAGAGCACTTCCTCCGTCTCGAGCCCGGTGCTCACCTCGGACAGACGGATCATGGTGCGCGTGAGCAATCCGGCGCCCGCGAGGAGCACGACGGACACGGCGATCTGCGCCACCACGAGCGCGCGCTGGAGGCGCTGCTTGCGCACGTTGCCGCTCATCCGGCGAGCGCCGGCCGCGATCCACGCGGCGAATGCCCCTTCCTTCGGCAACGACGCGGCAAATGACAGCACGAGCGCGACGGCCACCGAGAGCGTGAGCATGAAGGCGAGCACCGCCGTGTCGAGGCGAATCTCGGTCGCGCGGGGAGAGTATCGCGCGGCGAGCGCGACGAGCACCCGTACGCCTCCGATCGCGATCAGCACTCCGAGCAGCGCGCCGGAGAGCGACAGAAGCAGATTCTCGGCCAGGAGCAGTCGGCGCAGCCGCAGCTCCCCGGCGCCGAGAGCCGCTCGCACGACGAGCTCCTGCTCCCTGCGAACACCGCGCATGAGCGTCAGGTTCACGACGTTGGCGACGGAAATGATCATCACGAATGCTGCCGCCGCCATGAGTAGCCAGAGCGTCAGCCGCGCGCGTTCCCCGAGCGCCTCCTTGTACGGCATGACTTCGACTCGATAGTGGGAGGCGGGATCGTATGCCTCCTTGTGTTCCTGCATCATGCGCGCGTGCACGGCCGCGACTTCGCGCCTTGCCCGCTCCACCGTCGCCCCCGGCGCGAGGCGCGCGACGATTTCCGTCATTCGGTGAGTGCGCCCCTGCACCATCTGCGCGCTCGTATGATGTGGACTGATCACCATGTTGAGCAGCGCATCAACATTGTTCGGATAGAACGGCGCCGGCTGCGCGACACCGATCACGGTCACCGGCTCGCCATCCATCCGCACCTGCTTTCCCACGATGCTCGAATCGCCACCGAAGTGCGTCATCCAGTACTCGTAGGTGAGCACCATCACCGGCGCGACTCCCGCCCCGTCGTCGCTCGGTCGCGTGAGCCGTCCCACCAGCGGTACCAGCCCCATCACGTCGAAGAAGTTGCCGGAGACGAGCAGCACCTGGATCTTGATCGTGCCGTTCTCCTGCTGGAGCGCCAGCGACCACGGCGAATATTCGGCGATCGCGCCGAGCGATCGGGTACAGCCGCGGAGATCGTGAATCTCCGGGACCGAGAACAGGATGCTCGATCCGCCCGGGCCATCTATCGTCTGCCGCAGGTATACCAGCCGGTCGCCGTCACGATTCGGAAGCGGCTTGAGAAGCACGCCGCGCACGACGCTGAAGATCGCGGTGTTCGCTCCGATCCCGAGCGCGAGCGTGATCACCACGACGAGGGAGAACGCAGGACTCTGTCGAAGCGTGCGCAGCGCATATCTCCCGTCGGCAATCACGCTTTCGAGCCACGGAAGGCCGCGTTGCGCGCGCACCGCCTCCGCGGCCAGCGTGAGACCCCCGGATGCGAGCATCGCCTCGCGGCGCGCGGCTTCCGGTTGCATTCCCCGGCGAATGAGCTCCGCGACCTCCATCTCGAGGTGCGCGTCCAGCTCTTCGCGAATCTCGCTGTCCGAGTGATGGCCGGTGATGAATCCCCGCACGCGAGCGAGTGCGGCGCGTAGAAACCTCATACCGGCTCCTCGCCGCGCGGCGCGAGGAAGGCCGTCATCAATTCGGCGGTGCGGTGCCAGTCGCGTGCCTCGCGCGCAAGACGCCTCCGCCCAGCGGCGGTCAGCGAATAGTACTTCGCGCGGCGATTGTTCTCCGACGGTCGCCACTCCGCCGTGACGAATCCCTCCTGCTCCAGCTTGAGCAAGGCGGGATAGAGAGTGCCGTAGTTGAGCGAGAGCGTGTTCTTGCTCGTCTCCTCGATGCGCCGCGCGACGCCATAGCCGTGCAGCGGTCCGAGCACCTCGAGCGTCCTGAGGATCATGAGGGCGAGCGTGCCCTGCTGCACATCCATCTTTCCGCCCATGCGCCGTCCTATTGGATACCTATAGGACGGTAATGAGTGTGGCCGAACGGCGCAAGAGCGAGAGCTCGTAAGCTCCGCCTACCCCCCGCGCAGCACGTCCATCGGCTCCAGTCGCGAGGCACGCCGCGCCGGTACGTAGCTCGCGACGAGCGCGACCACACACAGCATCACCAGCACGCCGACGAACGAGAGCGGATCCGTCGCGCTCACCGAATAGAGCAGCGTTCTGAGCACGCGGGTGGATGCGAACGCCGCGATCGCCCCGACCGCCGCGCCGACGAGCGCCAACACCGCGCCCTGGCGAATCACGAGTCCGATGATGTCGGAGGCGTGCGCGCCGAGTGCGACGCGGATGCCGAGCTCGCGGCCTCGCTGGGCGACGAGGTACGAGATCACACTGTACACGCCGAGGGTCGCGAGCAGGAGCGCGAGGCCGCCGAACACGGCCACGAGCAGCAGCATGAATCGCTGGCTCGCCACGGACCGCGCGATGATGTCCTCGACGGTCGAGAATCGCATCGGAACGTCTGCG
>DATGDQ010000509.1:0-3589 GCA_035310785.1 Gemmatimonadaceae bacterium
ACCTCGGACGGTATCGAGGTGACGCTCCGGATCACCCCCGCGGCCCCGCTCACGCTCGCCGCGTCGTACACGTACACGAAGACGCGCGTCACGAATGCCGGCATCGACAGCTCGGCCACCGCGAGCTTCGTGCAGGGGCAGCGGCTGCTTCGTCGGCCCGCCAATCTCGCGTCAGCAACCGCGTCGTACGCATTCCGGCGTCCGGGGACCTCGCTTCATCTCGAGGTCTCTACCATCGGTGATCGCGATGACCGCGATTTTTCGGACAACGTCACATTCATCCCAAAAGCGGTCACGCTCCCGTCGTACACGGTCGTCGCTCTGTCGGGAGAGCTCGGAATACTTCGGCGAAGCGCTACCGCATCTCCCGACATCGTTCTGACCGCACGCGTCGACAACCTGTTCGATCGCGCGTATCAACAGGTGTTCGGCTTCGCGTCACCACGGCGCACCGTTCTCGTAGGCGCGAGAATCGGCGTCGCGAAATAGCTCCAAATGGGGCGAGCGGGGTACTTTTCCCCTATGCCCCTCGTCGAAACAGACGCCATCGTGCTGCACGTCTTCGACTATTCGGAGACTTCCCGCATCCTGCGCCTCGCGACGCGCGATGCGGGATTGCAGTCGGTGCTGGCGCGAGGCGCGCGGCGATCGAAGAGCCGCTTCGGGAGCGCGCTCGATCTGTTCGCGGAGGGCGCCGCGCAGCTGCATCTGAAGGACGGGCGGGACCTTCAGACGCTGTCCGCCTTCGATGTCACGCGCTCGCGCGCCGAGCTGGGCGAGGACATGGGACGCTTCGCCGGCGCGTCGGCGCTCGCGGAGCTGGTGCTGCGGTTCAGCGGCGCGGACGATGTTTCCGTGTCGCTGTTCGACGTGCTGGCGGACGCACTGGACCGCCTGGCCGAGGCGCGTGACGAGGAGGCGGGGGAGGCGACGCTCTCTGGTGCGTGGCGCCTGGTTGGTGAGCTGGGGTTCGCCCCCACGATCGACAGTTGCGCCGCGTGCCACGCGCCGATCGATGCTGCCGGCGATCTTCCGTTCAGTCACACGGCCGGCGGGGTGCTCTGCGAGCGATGCGCGCGGCTGTACCCCGGAGGGCGACGGCTGCCCCGCGAGGCGCGCCGGGCGATCGGCGAGTGGGGCGACGGTGTGCGCCTCGCGCAGGGCGATCCCAGGGCCACCAGGGCCCATCAGCGGCTGCTCCGCGAGTTCCTTCAACAGCATCTGGCCGACGGCCGCCCGCTGCGCGCGTTCGATGCGTGGGAGCAGGGTTCGCTGGTCGGCCGGTGAGCGCGCGCGCATGTGCGTTCGGTCCTGCTACGGAACGATCAAAATTGCTTGACACTCATCCGGCGCATGTCTAAGTTCGCGTCGGTTCGTGGATTAGAGCCCCCTGGAAGGAGAGCGTGTAGCGCCGTCATTTGTCCGCATGGAGAAGGCACATGAAGCACCGCTGGGCCGCACTGCTGTTCGTGCTCGCCCTTGGCGCGCTCGTGCCGACCACGGGGGCGGCGCAGGACAGCACGGCCAGGAAGCCCCCTCCAGAGCGCAGCCCCGGGTTCGAGTTAGGCCAGAATTACCCCAACCCATTCAACCCGGCCACGACCATCCCGTTCACGCTTGGAGATCCTCCGGCATGCACCGATGCAGGGCGCAGCTATCGCGTCACGCTGAGGATCTACAATGTGCTCGCACAGCTCGTGGCCATTCCCGTTCTCCTCGGAGGAGACGGTGCGACCGGTCAGGCGGTCGTGAACCTTCAGCTCCATTGTGGCAGCTATGCCGCCTTCTGGGATGGCAATTACCTGAACAGCTCTCAGGAGATCTCCTCGGGAGTGTACCTCTACCGGATCGAGGTCGAAGGGCGCGCCGTCGCGAAGAAAATGATCGTGATCAAGTGATGTGCGAGCGTGCGACGACGGTGACCGTCGTCGCGCATTTGCGCTCACGGGCGCGGCACCAGATGATTGTTGCCGGGAGGCGGTCCGGGCCGGGGGGCTGTCGGCCGGACGACGAGAGGGGTGGGAGCACTCTCGATCTGGCGCCACAGATCGCTCGCTCGCGCCGGGGATTCCGCGAGCACCCGCGCTGCGTGCTCGAGCTGCCCACTCGTCACCCTGTAACGCCGAAGCACCATCCGCCGACTGGAATCCTTCATCGTGATGTCGAGCGAGGTGTCGGCCTGGACGCGCCGGAGCTCACTGAGCGCACCGACGAACGTGGTGTCGGCGATGCCGAGACTTGGGGCGTGCCCATTGCGGCAGGCGCCAAGGGAGGCGCAGATGAGAGTGAGAATGATGGCCAAGCGGGTGCGTATCATGCGGGCAAGGCTAGGCGCCACGCGCGCGACGGTCAACGTCGCGCCATCTTGGCGTGAGACCCCATCGCGTCGGAAATGAAGGCGCCAGCATGCCGCCAGCGTCCGGGAACTTCTCCTGCCGATATGGCATTGAATACGGGACTTAAAGTTGCAGCCTCATGTAAGGCAAGAGCTTACATTTGATCTGATAATGTACCTTAGCATATAGGACGAACGTATGTTGAATGCCGACCGCCTCACCGTGAAAGCCGCTGAGGCGCTGAACGAAAGCATCTCGCTCGCGCGCCAGAACGGAAACCCACTCGTCTACGACGGGCATCTGTTGCTCGCCCTCATCGGTCAGGCGGAGAGCATCGTCGTACCGCTCCTGCACAAGCTCGGGGTGGACACCGGTCGTCTGCGCGCGCGCGTGGATCAGGAGGTCGCGCGCTATCCCAAGCAGAGCGGCGCACAGCCGAGCATCTCGCGCGAGCTGAACAAGGTTCTCGACTCGGCGGACGATGAGGCCCGGAAGCTCAAGGATGCGTTCGTGTCCACCGAGCACCTGCTGCTGGCGCTCGCCGACACGCGGGGCACCGAATCCAAGGTTATCCTGGAAGAGCTCGGTGTAACGCGTGCTGCGCTGCTCGAGGCGCTGCAGAGTGTGCGCGGCTCGCACCGCGTGACGGACCAAACCCCGGAGAACCAGTACCAGGCGGTCGAGAAGTACACCCGTGACCTGACCGCCGCTGCCCGCGCCGGGAAGCTCGATCCCGTGATCGGGCGCGACGAGGAGATTCGTCGCGTCGTTCAGGTGCTCTCGCGCCGAACCAAGAACAATCCCGTCCTCATCGGAGAGCCTGGCGTCGGCAAGACGGCCATCGTGGAAGGACTTGCGCAGCGCATCGTCAACGGTGACGTGCCCGAATCCCTCCGCGACAAGCAGCTCGTCGCCCTCGACCTGGCCGCGTTGATCGCCGGCGCCAAGTTCCGCGGCGAGTTCGAAGAGCGCCTGAAGGCGCTCCTGCAGGAGATCACGTCGTCGGAAGGCAAGTTCATCGTCTTCATCGACGAGCTGCACACGCTCGTGGGAGCCGGCGCGGCGGAGGGCTCGATGGATGCCGGCAACATGCTGAAGCCGATGCTCGCGCGCGGCGAGCTGCGCGTCGTGGGCGCGACTACCCTCGACGAATATCGCAAGCACATCGAAAAGGACGCTGCACTCGAGCGTCGCTTCCAGCCCGTCTACGTCGGCGAGCCGTCGGTACCGGACACCATCGCGATCCTGCGCGG
>DATGDQ010000510.1:0-2662 GCA_035310785.1 Gemmatimonadaceae bacterium
TGGTGAATTGCGTCGCGCGCCCGAAGGCGATCGACGGTGCAACCTTGCGCATGGACGCAAAGGCGATCGCGCCTCCGATGATGGCGAGCAGCCCCACGACCGCAGCCGCGATGAACATGCCCTTGCGCGGCGAAGCGGGCCGCGCAACCGGCTCCAGTCGCGCGCTCGTGGGCTCGAGCCCACCGCTCGGGGTCGCGAGCGGCTCGAGCACCGCAAGGAGCTCGGCCGCAGTTTGCCAGCGATCCGCGGGAAGCTTGGCCAGGCAGCGCATCACCGCGTTCGAGAGTGCGGGCGAGATTCCCGGACGATGCTTCTGCACGGGGTCGGGCATCTCGGTGACGTGTGACGCGAGCACCTGCTGCGGTGTTCCGGAAAATGGCAGTCGCCCCGCCAACAGCTCGTACGCGACGATCCCCACCGCGTAGATGTCGGCGCGATGGTCGATCGCCGGGTCCGCGGTCGCCTGCTCGGGCGACATGTAGGAGGGTGTGCCGAGCGCGACGCCCATGGTGGTGAGCGTGTCGGCGTTCGTCGCCTCGCTCACCGCGCGGGCGACGCCAAAATCCGTGATGAGTGCGTGTCGGCCCGACAGCATGACGTTGTCGGGCTTGATGTCGCGGTGCACCACCCCGTGCTCGTGCGCATGCGCGAGCCCATCGACGATCTCCACGAGGAGGCGCACCGCATCGGCGATCGGCAGCTCGCGCTCACGGTTCAGGCGCTGCCTGAGCGACTGCCCCTGCACGTAGGGCATGACGAAGTAGAGGAGTCCGTCGGCCTCGCCCGAGTCGAGCAGTGGCAGGATGCTCGGATGCTGGAGCTGCGCCGCGATCTCGATCTCCCGCTGGAAGCGCGCGGCCCCGACGGACGCGGACAGATCTTCGCGCAGCACCTTGATCGCCACCTTGCGACGGTGCCGCACGTCCTCGGCCAGGTACACCGTGGCCATGCCGCCAGCACCAAGCTCCCGCTCGAGGACGTACTCGCCGGCGAGGCTCGCGTTGATCTTCGCGATGCGATCGATCACGGGCATTCGTGGCTCAACATGCGGGAAGATATGGATTTGTTTATGGGAGCGATACCCAACCATCGATGGATCTTCGCCGAGCCTGCCGAATACTATGGTGGAAGGCTTCCCACGATCGTGCAGAAAACTTGACGCAACGCTCGCGCATCCCATGTGATCACGGCAACCGGCCATGGCTTCTGCTAGCCATCGCCGCCCTGGTCATTGCGCCCACCGCGCTTCCCGCCCAGCAGCTCGATGCCGGCGACACCTTGCACATACGACTCCTCGATCGTGTGCGCAGCCATCATCACGCGCACCCGCTCGTGCGTGCGCTGGTCATCGCACCGGTCGCGAGTCCCGACGGACGAATCGTGATTCCACCCGGAAGCGTGCTCTCGGGCCGCGTCACGGGTGGTGGCAGTGAGCGCTTCGACGGAAAGCGTCGCTGGCTCGGGTTGCAACTGGATAGCCTCGCCATTCCGGTCGACGATGCGACGAGCGATTCCATTCACGCCGCGGTCTCGGTGCGAATCGCCAGCGTGGACGACGCGCGCGAGAGCATCGATTCGGCTGGGCGCATCGTCGGGCCGCCCAAGCCGTCCGTCGTTCACTCCAAGGGCGATTGGGCCGTCGTGGCGCTCGGGGTCTTTCACCCGGTCGGAGCGCTCGTGCTCGCCGGGATGCTCGAGGGCGAGATGACCGAGCGCCATCGGGCGGTCTCGTTCGAGGCGGGCCGCGAGCTGACCGCGGTGCTGACGTCGCGCACGACGCTGCCGAGATGGCCGGCGTGGCATCCCCCACCGAGGCTCGCGAGCCGTGGGAACGAGATGGTCGAGAGCAACGTGAACGACGTCGCAGTCAGCGGGGTCAATCCGGACTCGATCGCCGCGTCCGTACCGCTGCGCGCAAATCTGCCTGACGGGAATGCCCCCTCGGACATCATCGGGTTGGCCGTGATCGGATCCGCCGCGCAGATGCACGAGGCCTTTGCAGCCGCAGGGTGGACGCGAGCGGTGCCCATGTCGCTGCACGGCGAGCTGATGACGCTGGTGAAGGCGGCCAGGGGCGAGGGCTACGCTGCGCAACCGGTGTCGGAGCTCGTGCTCGCGCGGCGTGCACCGGATGAGGTCTACGAGAAGGTGGCCGACACCTTCCTCAAGCGGCACCACTTCCGCGTGTGGCGGTGGCCCGCAGGGAGGCTGGCGAGCGACAGCACCGCGCTCTGGCTGATCGCGGCAACGCACGACACGGGCCTGATGTTCTCGCATCAGCGCCACTCGTTCACGCACACGGTCGACCCTCGCATCGACCTCGAGCGCGACAAGATCGTGAACGATCTCATCGCCGCTCACCGGGTTGCCGCGATGAGCTACGTTCGGCGAACCGCGCCGCCGGCCGCTCCGGTGGCGAAGGACTGGCGAGAGCCGCCGGTCACCGATTGGCGAATGGCGGTGCTCGTACTCAGATAGCAGCGCGGCGTCTCGCTACCGCCCGGGCAGCTGCGCGAGCGAAGCCTCGAGCTCATCGACGAGCAGCTCTCCGTCGCTCGCCGTGAACGGCATCGGCGGCCGGATCTTCACGACGTTGTGGAACGGTCCGTCGGTGCCGAGCAGGATCCCGCGCTCGCGCATGCGGTTCGCGACGAACGACGCC
>DATGDQ010000511.1:0-2721 GCA_035310785.1 Gemmatimonadaceae bacterium
CGCCGCGATGGGGCTGCTCTTCACCCCGATCAACAACGCGGCGTTCGGCAGTCTCAAGCCGAGTGAGGCGCAGCAGGCTTCGGGGCTCATCAACCTGTCGCGACAGCTGGGCGGCTCGTTCGGGATTGCGGTGCTGAGCACGTACCTCACGAGACACGTCCAGTATCACCGGGCCGATCTCGCCGCCAATTTCTACGCGGGGAATCCCGTGTTCGACCAGCGATATTCCGGAACGGTCGCGAACCTGGTCTCGCACGGAATCTCGCTCCTGCAGGCACAGAAGACCGCGTACGCAATCTTGGACCTGACGCTCATGAAGCAGGCGTCGATGCTCGCGTACAACGACTCGTGGCTGCTGATTCTCCTGTCGTTCCTGGTCGTAGCGCCAGCGGTGCTCGTGCTCCGGAAGCCGCAGCCCATGGTCGGGCCAGTGGACGCGCACTAGCGACTCAGGCGGCTGACGTCGTCGTGCGCCCCGAGCGTGTAGTGTGGCTCGAGGGCCATATTCCACGCCCGCCGGTTGCCGGCAGGAGCGAGCGCTGATATCTAGCTTTCTGAATCATGATGATCTTCCGCTTAGCCGCCGCCGCTCTCGCCACGGCCGCCACATTCGCCATCCCGGTCGCGGCGCGCGAGCGCACATCGGAACCCGCTGCGCGACGCTCGTTCTCCGAGCCCGCCTACTCGCCCGACCGGCGCGAGATCGCGTTCGTCTCCGGTGGCGACATCTGGACAGTGCCTGCCGCGGGCGGCGAGGCCCATCTGATCGTTTCCGATGCGTCCAACGATCACCGCCCGTTGTACTCGCCGGACGGCTCGCAGCTCGCGTTCATGTCGAATCGAAACGGCGGTACCAACGTGTACGTGCTCGCGCTGGCGAGCGGTACGCTGCGCCGGCTGACTTTCGACGACGGTGTCGACCAGCTCGACGCGTGGTCGCGCGACGGAAAGTGGCTCTACTTTTCCACCACCGCGAACGACATCTCCGGCATGAGCGATGTCTTTCGGGTGAGCGCGAGCGGAGGGACGCCGACGCCGGTGGCTGCGGATCGGTACGCGGCGGAGTACTGGGCGGCGACGGGACCGGACGCGGCGACCATCGCGATCACCGCCCGCGGGCTCCCGTACTCGCAGTGGTGGCGCAAGGGACACAGCCACATCGACGAGAGCGAGATCTGGCTCGTCCACGGCGTGGCCGCGGGAGTGAAAAGCACGCCGAAGTACGAGCAGGTCTCGGCGTCGGGCGCGAAGAGCGAGTGGCCGATGTACTCCGTGGATGGCAAGACGGTGTATTACGTGAGCGATCGGAGCGGCGCGCAGAATCTGTGGTCGCGCGCTACGGGCGGCGGAGCGGAGCGGCAGCTCACGAAGTTCACGGACGGGCGCGTGCTCTGGCCCACCATCGCGATGGATGGAAAGGCAATCGCCTTCGAGCGCGATTTCGGCATCTGGAGCTACGACATTGGGACGGGGACCGCGAAGCCCGTGGCGATCTCGCTGCGCGGCTCATCCGCGGGAGCGTTGGTCGAGCATCGCACGCTGACCAACGGACTGCAGGAGCTCGCCGTCTCACCCGATGGCAAGAAGGTCGCGTTCACGGTGCGCGGAAAGATCTTCGCGGCCTCGAGCCACGATGGCGGAAGTGCGCAGCGCGTTGCGAGTGCGGGACTGACGGAGCAACAGCCTGCATGGGCCCCCGATAGCCGGCGTCTCGCGTACGGCGATGATCGCACCGGGCACTACAATCTGTACGTGTACGACTTCGTCACCCACGAGGAGCGGAAGCTCACGTCGGGCGGCGACAACGATGTGTCCGCCGTCTGGTCGCCCGATGGCAAGTCGATCGCCTACGTGCGCGGCGGCAACGAGCTGCACGTGGTCTCCGCCGATCCCAAGGCGAAGATCGACAGTCCGGTTTCCGATCGCGTCGTCGCGAGAGCGCCGCTTGATCGCGCGCCATTTCTCTCCGATCGCGCGATCGTGTGGTCGCCGGACGGAAAGTGGATCGCGTATGCCACGCGCGAAGGGAGCAAGCTGTTCGCGAACGCGTACATGGTGAGCGCCGCGGGTGGCGACTCGCATCCGGTGAGCTTTCTCTCCAACACGAACGCCGACGCGCTCGCGTGGAGCCCCGATGGCACCTTCCTTCTCCTGGTCTCGTCGCAGCGCACCGAGCCCGGCGTGCTCGCGCGCGTGGACCTCGTGCCGCGAACGCCGCGCTTTCGAGAAGATCAGTTCCGCGATCTCTTCGGACCCGAGGCACCACCACCATCGACGCAGCCGCTCACGCAGCCCGCGCCGACTCCGAGTCGCGACACTCGCACGACGACCCCCACTCCGGCGTCCGTACCTCACGATACCGCCGCGAAGCGGGACAGCACTGCGTCGGCCACGAGCGACAGCACGGCGCGCGCCGTCGACTCCACGCATCGCAATGCCGTGCGTCACACCTCGGTCGTGTTCGACGGACTTCGTTCGCGAATCTCCTTTCTTCCGATCGGCCTCGATGTGGTCAATGAGGCGCTCGCACCAGATGGGAAATCCGTCGCCGTGACCGCGGTCGCGGCCGGCCAGGCGAATCTCTATCTGTTCCCGTTGGATGAGCTCGCGAAGGAGGAGCCTGTCGCCAGGCAGCTCACATCGACATCGGGTCCGAAGACGAGTGTGCAGTGGTCGCCCGATGGGAAGGAGATCTACTACCTCGAGTCGGGGCGCATCGCC
>DATGDQ010000512.1:0-11392 GCA_035310785.1 Gemmatimonadaceae bacterium
ACGCGTGTCCGTCGTGGGTGGCGCTCGGGGCAATACGCGGTACGCGGTGAACCAGGTCTCGAGTGGCGGCGACAACACCAACGTCGCGCTCACGATCCGCAGCACGTTCGGCACGCGCAGCGCGAGCACGACCACGAACAAGCTCGACGATGCATCGCTCAAGGGCGCGGTCGATCTCGCGGAGCGGCTCGCAAAGCTTTCCCCCGAGGATCCCGAGTCGATGCCAGAGCTCGGCGCGCAGACGTACGATGAATCCCCGGGATGGAGCGCGGTGACGGCGGGGCTCGATCCCGCCGGCCGCGCGGCGGCAGTGCGAGCCGTGACCGAACCCTCGCGCGCGGCGACGCTCGCGGCCACCGGCTACATCGAGTCCGATGCCCAGGCGTACGCGATCGCGACGAACAAGGGACTGTTCGCATACGGACGGCAGACGGGCGCCGCAATGACGACGACGGTACGCGCGCCGGACGGCAGCTCGAGCGGATGGGCCGGCGCATCGCACTCCGATTGGTCGCACATCGATCCGGAAGCGCTGGGCGCACGCGCGATCGAAAAGGCACGTGCGTCGATGAATCCCGTCGCGATCGAGCCGGGCCGCTATACGGTCGTCCTCGAGCCCACCGCCGTCGGAAACCTGGTCCAGCTGTTAGCGTTCGCGCTGAACGCGCGGAGTGCGGACGAGGGACGCAGTTTTTTCACGAAGCAGGGCGGCGGAAACAAAATCGGCCTCAAGGTCGTAGATGAGCGCGTGACGCTGTCGTCGGATCCACTCGACGCAGATGCGGCGGCACTGCCGTTCACTCCCGAGGGATTGCCGGCGAAGAGAACGACGTGGATCGAGAACGGCGTCGTGCGCAATCTCGCGTACGACCGCTACTGGGCGCAGAAGCAGGGAAAGACGCCGACGCCGTTGATTGGATCGCTGAAGCTGTCGGGTGGTACAACGAGCATGGAGGAGCTGATTGCGTCGACGCAGCGCGGGATTCTGGTCACCAGATTCTGGTACATTCGGCCGGTCGATCCACGCACGGTCCTCTATACAGGACTCACGCGCGATGGCACGTTCCTCATCGAAGACGGTAAGATCACGAAGGCCGTCAAGAATCTGCGCTACAACGAGTCCCCTGTTTTCATGCTGAACAATCTGGATGCCATGGGTCCGTCGGTTCGCGTGAGTGCGAGTGAGGACGGCAGTCCGGGGTTCGCGATCGTAGTGCCGCCGATCAAGGCGCACGACTTCAACTTCACCAGCCTGAGCGACGCCGTCTGATGACAGACCGAAGAGATTTTCTCAAGAAGAGCGCACAGGTGGCCGCCGCGGTGGCCGCCGCCAACGCATGGAAGGCGACTGGAGGCGTGGCGACCGCATTCGCCTCCGTGTCGACGCCGCCCGTCGAGGAGATACCGGATTCGACGATCAAGGAGCTCATGGCGACTGGGCTCAACGTGGCGAAGTCCGCCGGCGCGGGCTATGCCGATGTGCGCATTGGCCGCCAGCGACAGAACTTCGTCTTCACCCGCGAGCACCAGATCCAGAACGTCGTCGACACCGATTCCATGGGATGCGGCGTTCGCGCGCTCGTGGACGGCACGTGGGGATTCGCCGCGACGCGCGTCCTCACCAAGGACGGCGTCACTGCCGCCGCGAAGGAGGCGGTGTCGATCGCCAAGGCCAATCGGGCCGCGCGCGACAGGCCCGTCATTCTCACGCCGGCGCCCGTGGCCGTGGGAACATGGAAGAGCGCGTACACGAAGGATCCATGGGACGTGTCGGTGGAGGAGAAGGCGGCACTGCTCCTCAAGGCGAACGGCGAAGCGCTCAAGGTCAAAGGCGTCAAGTACATCTTCAGCGGTTTGTTCTTCGTGAAGGAAGAGCGCAGCTACGCGAACAGCGAAGGCTCGCTCACGCAGCAGACCGCCGTCCGCTCATGGCCGCTCATGCAGATCACCGCGATCAACGCCGACCAGAGCGATTTCCAGAATCGCACCAACATCGCGCCGCCGATGGGCCGCGGCTGGGAGTACGTGCTCGAGCGCGACCTTCCCGGGCACGCGCAGCAGTGGGGAGAGGAGGCCGCGCAGAAGCTCACCGCCAAGCCGGTCGAAGTCGGCCGCTATGATCTGGTGCTCCATCCTTCACACCTCTGGCTCACGATCCACGAGTCGGTGGCGCATCCCACGGAGCTCGATCGCGCCATGGGATACGAGGCGAATTACGCCGGCACGAGCTTCGTCTCACCGCCGGAGAAGACGTTGGGCCAGCTCAAGTACGGGCCGGAGATCATGAACATCCAGGGCGATCGCAATCAGGTGGGGTGTCTGAGCACCGTGGGATGGGACGATGAAGGTGTGAAGCCCGAGCCCTTTCTCATCATCAAGAAGGGAATCGTCAACGACTATCAAACCACGCGCGAGCAGGCGGCGTGGCTCGATTGGTGGTACAAGAAGCAGGGGCGCGAGACGCGCTCACACGGCTGTTCGTATGCGCAGAACTGGGACAACGTCCAGTTCCAGCGCATGCCGAACGTGTCGCTCTTGCCTGGTGAGAAAGAGCAATCGTTCGAGGATCTCATCGCGGCGACCGATCGCGGCATCGCCATCATCGGCGATGGTTCGTTCTCGATCGATCAACAGCGCTACAACGCGCAATTCGGCGGTCAGGTCTTCCACGAGATCAAGGGTGGCAAGATCGTCGGCCAGTTGAAGGATGTCGCCTATCAGATGCGCACGCCGGACTTCTGGAACTCGATGGACATGATCGGCGGCAAGAAGAGTTACGAGCTGGGTGGAAGCTTCTTCGACGGGAAGGGTCAGCCAGGGCAGATCAATGCGGTCAGCCACGGCGCCGTCCCGGCGCGCTTCCGCAACATCAACGTCATCAATACCGGGAGAAAAGCGTGAGCCGCCCCCATCGCCTTTTGTCGCCTGATACGGCGCCGAATGCGGCGATCGTCTCCGCCGACGATGCACAGGCCCTGTTCGCACGGGTCGCGAAGCTGTCGAAGGCAGAGACGGTCGAGATGCAATTGAACAGCAATCACACCGGCAATACGCGCTTCGCGGCGAACCAGATGTCGACGTCGGGAAGTGTCACCGACATGCAGCTGGCCGTGCAGAGCTCATTCGGCGCGAAGCACGCGGTGGTCGTCACGAATGACCTCACCGACGAATCGCTCGCGCGTGCGGTGTCGGAGTCGGAGGCCCTCGCAAAGCTCGCCCCGGATGATCCCGAAGCGATGCCGCCGTTGGGTCCACAGACCTACGTGCCGGTGAACGCGCACTTCGATACGACCGCGCAGCTGACAGCCGATGATCGCGCGAAAGCCGCCGTCACGGCGCTCGCGCCTGCGCGCGGCGCTGGCGATCTTCAGGCCGCCGGGTTCATCATTACCAGCGAGACGTCGGTCGCGCTCGGAAATTCGAAAGGACTGTTCGCGTATCACCGGGCAACGAATGCGAATTACCAGCTCACCGTGCGCACGGCGGACGGCACGGGATCGGGATGGGCCGCTGCGGATCATCCCGATTGGACGCAGCTCGACTTCAAGGCCGTGAGCGATCGCGCGATCGAGAAGGCGAAGATGTCGCGCAATCCGGTGGCGATCGAACCGGGGAGATACACGGTGATCTTCGAGCCACAGGCGGTGGGAGATCTCGTGCAGTTGATCGGAAATTATTCCGATGCGCGATCTGCAGACGAGGGTCGCAGTCCGTTCGTGAAGCCCGGCGGAGGTAACAAAGTCGGGGAGAAGATCGTCGATGAGCGAGTGACGATCGTGGCAGATCCGCAGGATCCGCAGCTCATGTCACAGCCGTTCGATGGCGATGGACTCGCGTTGAATCGGCAGGTCTTCATTGAGAATGGTGTGTTGAAGCAGTTATTCTACACACGGTTCTGGGCGAAGAAGCAGGGCAAGACGGCGACGGGACAACCCGCGTCGATCAAGATGATGGGTGGGAATTCGTCGGTCGAGGACATGATAAAGAACACGCCGCGCGGCGTGCTGGTGACGAGGCTCTGGTATTTGCGAGAAGTCGATCCGCGCACGATCCTCTATACGGGACTGACGCGCGATGGTACGTTCCTGATCGAGAACGGCAAGATCACGAAGGCGGTGCGCAACTTTCGCTTCAACGACTCACCGTTATTCATGTTGAATAACCTCGAGATGCTCGGGCCATCAGTGCGACTCGCCGGCACGGAGCAGGGAGGCGATATCGTCATGCCGACCATCAAGGTGAAGGACTTCAACTTCACGAGCCTCTCGGAGGCCGTGTAGAGATACGACGGTTCTTTGGCGTCGTATCGCCCCACCGATCCACCGGGGGATCGGTCGGGCCGTTTCACTCCGGTCAATGGAGAATGAATCATGGCTACCAAGAAAAAGAAGTCCGCGTCCAAGAAGTCGGGCCGCAAGTCCGCCAGCAAGAAGCGCGGCGGAGCGAAGAAGGCGGCCAAGAAGCGCAAGTAGTGCTTCGACGTTGTGCATAGTAGAACGAAAGGCCGGCGGATCTCGCCGGCCTTTTCTATTGCACGTTCGAGATCGGAGCGAACCGTGTCGCGCGCACACCCGCGCTTCATCGTCGTGGCGGTGGTCACCGATGCACGACGCGCCGGCAGTCCTCTGCCGGCGCGCTTGTCATGCAGGTCGGTCGACGCGAGTCGGTCGCGACTCAGGCCGCGCGCGGCGCACTCACACGCGTGGACTCGTTCTCGACCTCGGGCGCCTGACCCCAGATGTATGCGAAGCACGTCGGCGTCGGCTCCTCGCGACTTCCTCGCGAAATGACGATCCCGACGGGCTCGCTTTCCTGATCGCGCTCTGCTGGCTTTGGCATGGCGGTCCCTCACTGCGGATGGACAAAAGCCCCCGTAACGGTCGGGGGCCGCCCCGCGGTAAAGCACTCTCCATGCCCTCTGGAAGAGCCGACGCGCCAGCAGTTGAAGGGACTGCCGCGTAAGGACTTAACTCATTGGCCACGCTGTGGCTCAGCGCACGTCGACGCGAAGTGACACGTCGCGCAGACGGTCAGGTGTGTCAAAGCGCTACGCTACAGCCTTCCGGGCGAAGAATGTCTCGTTGCTCGACGAGCCCTCCACCACCGTCTGCCATCCATAGTAGGAAGCCTCGAGCTCCTCCAGCGGAACCAGCCTCACGCCGTCCGAGCTCGTCTCCACCACATGGACGCCGCCATCCTTCGTCGCGGCCTGCAGAATGGAAAGCGCCTTCTGACGCTGCGCCGGTGTCAGCTCCTGGAGTGCCGCCGCCGCGCACACCACCGCGCTGATGGGAAAGTCTGGCTCCCACGCCGCCAGATCACTCACCACTCCGCGAATCCGGCCCGTCAGTCCGACGCCCGCCGCCGCGTCGATCACGCGCTCGATCACATCCTCGGTGGGATCGAGCGTCGTCACGTCGCAGCCGTTCGCTGCCAGATACAGCGAGCGCCCCTCTTCGAGCGCGCCCGCCACGAGCACGTGTCCCTCGTGTGCCGCGGCGGCCGTGCGCGCAATCGCGCAGTCGGGGCGCATCCCCCATCGCTCCGGTTTCTTGAACTCGGCGAGCGCCTTCACGCGACGCTTGCGCCAGGTCGCGAAGGTCGCGAGCCGCAGACGCGCGCGAATGATCCGGTCGACCTCCTCGCACAGAAGCAGCTCGGTGAGAGCCAGCTGTTGCTGCGCCTCGAGCGACTTCACTGCCTCATCCCCGATGCCCAGGATGATGCGGCGAGGCACCGATTCCTTGTAGTTCTCGATTTCCCGCTCGACGAACAGCTCGTACTCGTGCTGTAGTGAGCGTGGTCGATGGGCCATAGGTAGGCGGCTGGAGTCAGGAGTAAGCTAGATGACTCTCGATGCGTTGCAACCCCATCGCCACATCAGCACGACCTCGTCACGCCGGCTCGACATGCACCAGCACCTCGGCCACGCCGAGCTCCTTGGAGATCTTCTCCTCAACGACGTCGGCAATGTGATGCGCCCGTTCCACCGTCGTCCCACCATTCACACCGATCGTCACTTCGGCGAACAGCACATCGCTCGCGATCGCGCGCGAGCGCACGGTGCGCACATCCACGACATCGGGGATGTCGCTGACCAGCCGGCGCAGAACGCCCGCGTCGACACCGCGCTCATCGACGAGCACGGGCACCGTGTGCTTCACGATCTGATATCCGTTCCAGGCGATGAGCAGCGCGACGGCTATCGCGAGCATCGCATCCACGGCGCCGTACCCCTTGCGCGCGAGCACGAGAGACATGAAGGCCGCCGCCGTGACGTAGATATCGCTGCGCGTGTGCGCTGCATCCGCGAGCAGGAAGTCGCTGTTGAGCTGACGCGCACGCCGGCGCTCGTACCAGACGACTCCGACGTTCACGAACATCGTCGCCGCGATGAGCGAGAGCTCGGCCAGCGACGGGAACCCCGGATGCTCGTTCACGAGGAGATGCTTCACTCCCTCTCGCAGCAGCTCGAAGCACGAGATCGAGAGGAATCCGACTATCGCGAGTGCGCCGAGCGTCTCGAACTTCTGATGACCGTACGGATGATCTTCGTCGGGTTCCTGCGACGCGACGCGCACGAGGGCGATCCCGACGACGTTGTTGAGCACGTCGAGGGCGGATTCGAGAGATGCGCCGAGCACCGAGAGCGCGTTCGTGCGTATGCCGACCACGATCTTGACGGCCGCCACCAGCGCGTTCAGAAGCAGAATCAGGATGAGCGTGTTGCGGACGGCCGGCTCGCGATGTGTGCTCACGGCAGAAGAATGCCCCTTCCGGCACGACGCGGGCAATGCCGATCGCGCCGAGCGCGCGTCGTACCCGTGTCGTGCACGGCGGGCGCGAGATAGCTTTGCAGCATGCCCGAGCTCCCCGAGGTGGAGGCCGCGCGCAAGCAGGTCGCGAAGGCCGCCGAAGGAAAAGTCATTGCGAGGCTGCGATTGCTGCACCCAGCACTCGCGAAGAGGATCACGCCCGCGCGTCTTCGACGGCTCAAGGGACGCCGAATCGAACGGGTGGAGCGCCGCGGGAAGCACCAGCTCCTGCATCTGGATGATGGGCGTACGCTCGCGATTCACTTTCGCATGAACGGTGACTGGGACATCGGCGCCGTGGGGGATGCCGAGCCGCGCTTCACGCGCGCGGCGCTGGAGCTGGAGGATGGTACGCGCGTCGCGCTCACCGACATGCGCGCGCTTTCGACCGTCGAGCTGTTCGACAAGGGCGAAGGTGCTCCCGTGCTCGGCCCCGAGCCCAACGATCCCGCCTTCAACGCCGACACGCTCGGTGTCGCACTCGCACGGCGCAGGGGCGCGATCAAGCCCGCGCTGCTCGACCAGCACATGGTGGCGGGGATCGGTAACGTCTATGCGGCGGAGGCGCTGTGGCTGGCCAAGATCAGCCCGAGGGCGAGGGCCGCGTCGCTCAGTGCGCACCGCCGCGAGCGGCTCGTCCAGGCGATTCGCGACGTGCTCTCGGATGCGCCCGCGGGACGCTATTGGGCGACGCACGAGAAATCGAGATGGAGCGTGTACGACCGCGAGGGAGAGAAATGCCCGCGATGCGGTGCGACGATCAGGCGGATCGTACAGGCGGGTCGATCGACGTTCTATTGCCCGGTGGATCAGAAGAGCTGAGGGCCGGGCGGCAGCGGCGCGCGTGAGAGCGATTTGTCGCGCGCAGATTGCTAGTCGAGCGCCTCGAGCAGTGCCCCCTTGATGTAGCCGCTCTCGGGGATCGTGAGGACTTCGGGATGGTCGAGCGGCTGGCCGCGGAATTCCCGCAGGGCGATGCGGCGTCCGCTATCAGCGGCGGCGTCGCGGAGCATGTCGCGGAAGAGGGACGCGGACACGTGGAAGCTGCAGCTTGCGGTGAAGAGCATCCCGCCGGGCGAGAGCAGGCGCATCGCGCGGAGGTTGATCTCCTTGTAGCCTCGGAGAGCGCCGTCGATCGAGTGGCGTGTCTTTGCGAACGCGGGTGGATCGAGCACGATCGTGTCGTACTGCGCGCCGGCGCTTTCCTCGACACGGAGGAATTCGAACGCGTCGGTCTGCACCGTATCGATGTTCGTGAATCCGTTGCGGGCGGCGTTCTCGCGAGCGCGGGCGAGTGCGGGGGCCGAGGAGTCGAGCGCGGTGACGTGCGTGGCGTTGCGCGCGAGATGCAGCGCGAAGGACCCGTGATACGCGAAACAGTCGAGCGCGCGTCCGCGTGCGACGCTGCCGACGAGCACGCGGTTCTCGCGCTGGTCGAGAAAGGCGCCGGTCTTCTGGCCGTCCCATGGTGCGGCGAGATAGCGCACCCCATGCTCCGTGACTTCGATCTGGCGCGGCACTTCGCCGAAAAGAAGCTCGGTTGCGCGCGGGAGTCCTTCCCTGGTGCGCACGGCGGTGTCGTTGCGGGCGAGGATGCCTTCCGGCGCGAGGAGCTCGCGGAGGGCGTCGATGATTGGAGTGCGAAAGCGCTCGAGGCCTGCGCTCAGCAGCTGGATGACGAGCCACCGATCGTAGCGATCGACAATGAGGGAGGGCAGGGCATCCGCCTCGGCGTGCGCGACTCGATACGCATTCGTGTTGGCGAGGAGTGGCTCGCGTCGCGCGAGCGCGTGCGCGATGCGGTTGCGCCACCATCCATGGTCGAGCGAAGCGGAGGGGTCGCGATCGAGAAGGCGGAGCGCGATTTCCGACGCGGGGCTGTACAGGGCGACGCCGAGTGGACGGCGGGCGCGGTCGGTGACGATGATGGCGCCGGCGGGTGCTTCGGGAGGGTCAATGAGATCGCTGCGATAGATCCATGGATGACCTGCGGCCCATCGATCGGCGCCGCGCGCGGACACGGTGGCGCGGAGGGCGGAGTGGTGATCGAGAGTGGCGGCGGAGGACATGTGCGAGGAAAGGTAACGGCAGCGGTGGAGACGATTTTCGGGGAGTGATGCGGGTGTGATGAGGTGATGGGGGAGTGATGGTGACGGCCTTGAAGTGCGGGATAGTGAAGTTTATTGTTCGCGTCCCTTCGGGGTCATGTTGCGCGGGTGTCATGGTTTACGAGATGGCAGCGGGCGTTGACATCGACTCTCGAATCAGGTAAACTGTTGGGCTCCCCGCGACCGTTTTTGTGTCGCGGCGCTATTTGAAAAATGATCATGGATGAGTAGATCGTGGGATATGAATTCTCATCGAGCTCGGCGTGTGCGGCGCGGATGACTTCCGTGTCGTGGGCGACGAGATCGAAGTGATTGCAAGTACGACAAGTAGTACGGCTCTGCTTGCTACGAATATGTAGTCAAGCGAGCGAAGGCATGTGGAGGATGCCTGGGCACACGGAGGCGAGGAAGGCCGCGGTAAGCTGCGATAAGCCAGGGGGAGCGGCACACACGCACTGATCCCTGGATGGCCGAATGGGGAAACCCGGCGGGGCGCGAGTCTCGTCACTCACCTTTACAGGCGAGAGCGAACCTGGGGAACTGAAACATCTCAGTACCCAGAGGAAGAGAAATCAATTGAGATGCCCCTAGTAGCGGCGAGCGAACGGGGTGGAGCCTAAACCGAGGGTCTTCGGACCCGAGGGGTTGTAGGACCCACAGACGCGTGGGCCCGTGTTAGCCGAAGTCCCCTGGGAAGGGGCGCCAGAGACGGTGAGAGCCCGGTAGGTGACAGCGAGCGGCCCATGTAGTGGAGTTCCTGAGTAACGCCCGACACGAGAAACCGGGCGTGAAGCTGGGGGGACCACCCTCCAAGGCTAAAGACTCCCGTGTGACCGATAGTGAACGAGTACCGTGAGGGACAGGTGAAAAGCACCCCTGTGCGGGGAGTGAAAGAGATCCTGAAACCACATGCCTACAAGCGGTAGGAGGATGGGCGCTGTCTTCGGACGGGGTCACATCTGACTGCGTGCCTTTTGCATTATGATCCGGCGAGTTACTGCTCACGTGCGAGGCTAAGCTGGTTGCCAGCGGAGCCGCAGCGAAAGCGAGTCCTGAAAGGAGGGCGACCAAAGTACGTGGGCGTAGACCCGAAGCCAGGGCGATCTACCCATGAGCAGGGTGAAGCTGGGGTAACACCCAGTGGAGGCCCGAACCGGTGTGGGTTGAAAACCGCTCGGATGACTTGTGGGTAGGGGTGAAAGGCCAATCAAGCCTGGAGATAGCTGGTTCTCCCCGAAATCTATTGAGGTAGAGCCTCGAGAATATATGCAGCGGGGGTAGAGCGACTGGATGGGCGCGGGCGGCGAGAAGCCGTACCAACCCCAACCAAACTCCGAATACCGTCTGCAGGAAGCTCGGGAGGCAGTCGCTGAGCGATAATGTCCAGCGGCGAGAGGGAAAGAACCCAGAGCCACCGCTAAGGCCCCCAAGTGGCCGCTGAGTATAGCGAAGGATGTGTTCGTGCCGTGACAACTGGGAGGTTGGCTTAGAAGCAGCCATTCCTTGAAAGAGTGCGTAATAGCTCACCAGTCCAGCGTGAACGCGCCGAGAATGGTCGGGATTAAGCGGCCCGCCGAAGCGTGGCCTTGGTAGTCATCTACGGATGGCTGATCAGGGGTAGGGGAGCGTTCTGGGAACAGCGAAGGGGCCGTGGAAACGTTGCCCTGGAGTGACCAGAAGTGAGGATGCCGGAATGAGTACGCGCAACCTAGAGTGAAAATCTCTAGCACCGAAAGCCCAAGGATTCCTGCGCCATGGTGATCAGCGCAGGGTGAGGCGGACCCTAAGGCGAGGCCCCAGAGGCGTAGCCGATGGACAGCCGGCGAAGATTCCGGCCCCGCCCCGAGTACGTTATGACCCCCCAAGGGACACTGGAACTAAGGAGGAGCGGCCATGTGGATCGGCCGTCGAACCGCGTAGAGCCTCCTTCAACAAGAGGCTCGAGACGGGACCGCGAGTGGACGGGGCAACCCAACCACGAGTCTTCTGGCGTCGACAGTCGAGAAAAGCTTGGGGTGGCAGTGCTGGGGGCGTCCGTACCGTAAACCGACACAGGTGGGCGAGGCGAGTAGCCTCAGGTGAACGAGTGAAACGTGGTCAAGGAACTCGGCATACTGATCCCGTAACTTCGGAAGAAGGGATGCCCGGTTCCGTGCGAGAGTAGGCAACTACCTCTCAAGCGAGATCGGGTCGCAGTGAATCGGCCCAAGCGACTGTTTAGCAAAAACACAGGTGTGTGCCAAGCCGCACAAGGCGCCGTATACACACTGACGCCTGCCCGGTGCCGGAAGGTTAAGGGGAGTGGTTAGCGGGCAACCGCGACGCCACGAGCCGAAGCCCCGGTAAACGGCGGCCGTAACTATAACGGTCCTAAGGTAGCGAAATTCCTTGTCGGGTAAGTTCCGACCTGCACGAATGGCGTAACGACTTGGGCACTGTCTCGACCACGTGCTCGGCGAAATTGCAGTC
>DATGDQ010000513.1:0-3235 GCA_035310785.1 Gemmatimonadaceae bacterium
CAGCACGGCGAGACGCACTGCGCCGCTGGCGGAAGCGGCCGGCGACCCGGGCGCGCCCTTGGATCGCCACGCGAACAGCAGCCCCAGCCCGATGACGAAGCCGAGCCCCAGCGTGAGCGCCGCGAGCGGCACTCGTTTTCGTGCGCGCACAGGCGCGGCGGCCTGTACCGGCGCTGCGACGGAAACGGGCGCGGCCTGCGTCGCGCGCTCGGCGTTCTCCATCGCGCGAACGAACTCTCCGGCGCTCGCCCAGCGATCCGCAGGAACGCGAGACAGCGCTCGATGTACGGCTGCATCAAGTGCGGGAGAAACGTTCGGGCGGAGGATGCGCACCGACGGTGCGTCGGTCGTGAGCATCTTCGCGACGATCGCCTGCACCGACGGGCCGCTGAACGGCGGCTCGCCGGCGAGCATCTCGTAGCACACCGTGCCGAGCGCGTACACGTCGCTGCGCGCATCGAGCGTGCGCTCGCCGCTCGCCTGCTCGGGGCTCATGTATTGCGGCGTCCCGACGGCGGCGCCAGTGACCGTGAGACCCGGCGCGGTGCTGGTCTCTCCAGGCGCGCGCGTGAGTGCGCGCGCGATGCCGAAGTCCGCCAGCAGCGCATCGCCGCGCCGGCTCAGCAGAATGTTCTCCGGCTTGATGTCCCGGTGCACGAGTCCCTGCTCGTGAGCGTAGTCCAGCGCGCTCGCGATCTCGTGCATGATGCGAAGCACCTCGTCCACCGGCAGCTGCGGCTCGCGCTTCAGTCGCTCGCGCAGCGTCTGCCCTTCGACGTACGGCATCGTGAACCAGAGCTGGCCGTCGCGCGTCTCGCCGGAATCGAACACGCCGAGGATGTGCGGGTGCTGGAGCTGGGCGGCGGTGGTGATCTCGCGGCGAAAGCGCTCCGGGCCGAGCGTCGCGGCGAGGTCGGCGTGCAACACCTTCAGCGCGACCGGGCGCTGGTGCTTCGCGTCGCGGGCAAGATATACGGTGGCCATGCCGCCACGCCCGAGCTCCCGCTCGATCGTGTAGTTGGGTGCAAGCGCGTTCTGTAGCTGATCCTGATTCGACGCAGCCAACTGGCCCTGCTCCCGAGCTGGAGTGACGTGCGTCGAATTTAGGGGTCCGCGACGTGGGTCGCCAGCGGCGGGACACCGGCCGCGGTCCCGGGCATCAGCGGCCGAAGCGATAGCTCGCCTTGAGATAGATCACGTTCTTGGCCGGCACGTTGAACACTCGGCTCGCGTCACGCAGGAGCGATGCGTCGTCCAGCGCGGCGTTCCCGTCGCGGGTCTGCTGCCACACAAGATAGATCGCAGAGCCGCTGCGGTATTCCCAGCGGATGACTCCGTTCACGCGAATCGCTCGGGAAACGAAGCTCGTCTCGTTCGCGTTGTCGCCGAGCACGAAGGCGGGCTCGGGACCACTCCCGTCAGGGTCGATCTGCACGCGATCGTTCGGCAGATAGACCACGGTCCCGCGATCTTTTCCGAAGACATCGAAGTCGTACGTGCGTGGCGCACGGAGCGCCTTGTAGTCGCTGAAGCGCGCCGACGAGACGAACGGCTGCACGAACAGCTGCACGCTCAACGAATTGCTCAGCGACCAGTCCGCACGCATGCTCATCGACAGTGTGCGCTGCCTCAGTTCCGCGAACACGACATCGCTTCCGCCCGTGCGCGTATTCTCCGAGTCGGCAACGGTTCGCACGTACTGCGCTCCGTCGTGAAGCACATCGAGTGTGGGCGCGAGCGAGAGCTGCAGCTTCGGGATGGGCCGATAGATCATGGAGGGAGAAAGCGACCACTCATCTCCCGCCGTGCCACCGCGATCCATCGATGCCGCGAGGCTGCCGATCACCTTCTGACGAAGATCGGTTCTGATGCTCGCGGAGCTCGTCCAGCGCGTCCGTGCCGCGACCAGTGGACCTCCACGCGTGAGGCGATCGTCGAGCGTGTGCGGGAGTATCGCCGCGCGCGCGCTCACACTCCATAGCGAGCGAAGCTCGGCCGAGCTCGTGAATCCGAGCTCACGATAGAATGCGTTCCCGCCGAAGTTCCAGGCATTGATCGTGTATGCGGTCGCGCGCGTGCTGCGCAATACGCTCGAGGACGCGTCGTGCGTTGCGCCGATCGCCGCGGCGAGCGAGCGCGCATCGCTTCGCGACAGATAGCCCAAGTCGTTCATCTCGAATCCTGGCGTCGTCTCGCGAAGCTGCAGCGAGCCGAAAATCGGTGTGCCCTGATACACCAGGCCGGCGGAGGCGTCGTGTCCGCTGAGCGACGTGCGAGTCGAATCGAGCGCGAGATAATCCGCGCCAGGCCGGCCATAATATCGAACGCTCGAGCGCTGCGTGGCTGCGATCGCGGCGCTGCTTCCATCCACCCGGCTGCCCAGCCAGTAGCCACCCAGGGTCCAGCGCCTGTTCGCCGAGGCGCGTGTGCCATCGACGCCGAAGAGATAGGCGTTGGAGCGAAGGTACGGACTGAACTCCGCGTCCATGGAGCGGTTGGTTGCCGTGCCGAGCACGCCGAGTGTCGCCCGTCCGTCGCTGAAGTCCTTCTTGATCCGACTAACGAAGTAGTTCGTACGTGGCTCGACGCCGATCACGTGCGGCGAGCCATCGCCATCGATGACAGGCGCATTCTCGCGCGCTGTGATTGCGTCGACGAAGCCGAGCGATAGCCCGTCGCTCGTGCGTCCGCTCAGCTTCGCCGCTCCGAGGATAGTGGTCTGGTCCGGCACGTCGCTGAATGTCGCACTCGGCGAGATCTGCGGCGTGCGACCGATGCGGCGCCAGTGCACGAATCGCGAAAAGCCGTACTGCGCGGAGACCGGGAGCGTTCCGAACTCGAATATGCCCGCGCCCTCCAGGAAGAACGGCCGCTTCTCCGGAAAGAACGTCTCGACCGCGGAGAGATTGAGCACCGCCGGGTCGACCTCCACCTGGCCGAAATCCGGATTGATGGTGCCGTGCAGGGAGAGCGCCGAGCCGAGCCCAATGCGCACGTCTGCGCCGGCGGTCGCGCTCGCGGCGGTGCCGCGCGTGAAGGGATTTCCGGGGTCGGTGCGATTCGTGACGGCGTGCGTGCTGACGTACGGAATCACATCGATCGGCGAGGCCGGCTCGAGGCCCTGTAGACCAACGAGGTCGCCAAAGTTGGACACAAATCCGGGCGCCGTCGGTGGATACGGCGACCAGAAGGTCCATTCGTCGCGGCGGGCGACATCGCGATAGAAATTGAGCCC
>DATGDQ010000514.1:0-7326 GCA_035310785.1 Gemmatimonadaceae bacterium
GAATCGAAGAACGAGGCCCAGTCGCTCACCACGACGTGGACGTTCGTCTCGGTCGCGGACTGCTGCTCCCTTGCCACTCTGCAGGCCGGGTCGCGGTCCACCACCAGCACTCGCTCGGCGCTGAGCGCACCGGCATGCGATGCACGGCCGAGCTGCCGAACGTAGTAGGAGCCGTAGCATCCGCCGCCCACCACGACGACGGTGCCGTAGCGCTGCGGCGGCGCGAGGGGCAGCACGTACGCGCTCAGCGCAGGTGCCGGCCGCCGTCGACGACTACCGCATCGCCGGTGACATAGTCGGCCTCGAGCAGATAGATCACCGCGCGCGCGACATCTTCGGGCGCGCCGAGCCTCGCGAGCGGGGTGGTGCGAACCAGCCTGTCCGCATCCTCCGTCGTCCAGTGCTCGGGGAGAAGCACGGCGCCGGGCACGACGGCATTTACTCGGATCTTCGGCGCGAGCTTTCTGGCGAGCGCGCGCGTCATCTGCATCACACCCGCCTTCGAGATGCCGTGCGGGATGTACTCCGGCCACGTCTCCAGCGCTGCAAGATCGGCGATGTTGACGATTGCACCACCCTGCGTCATGTGCCTGGCAGCCGCCTGCGCGCAGAAGAATGGCGCCTTCATGTTGAGCGACATGATGTCGTCCCACACCTCGGAGGTGACGCTGTCGAAGGGCGTGCGGTGCATCTCGGCCGCCGAATTCACGAGCACATCGAGCGCGCGTCCTCGCTCCGCCACCTCGTCCACCAGCCGCGCGCAGGCGCCCGCATCGCGGAGATCCGCGGAGACGGTCCAGGCATCTGGCGCTCCGGAGTCGCGCGCCATTCGCATTGTCTCGTCGGCCTCACCCGCTGACGCGTTGTAGTGAACGGCGAGTCGCATTCCCTTCGCCGCGAGTCCGAGCGCGATCGCGCGGCCCACTCGGCGCCCCGCGCCGGTGACGAGCGCGACGCGTCCGCCGAGCTGCATGCTAGTCCTCGAGAGCGACGATGACTTCGCGGGGCGGCGGAGCGCCGCGAGTAGAGAATCGGATCGTGCCGTCGCGTCCGATGCCGATAACGGTGCGCTGAATCTTCTTTCCATCTTCCTTCACGGCGCCATACGACGCGGCGATCGCGCTGTCCGTATCCACGAGCAGAGGAAAATCGAATCCGAATTTCGCCGCGTACTTCGCGTGGCTCGCAATACCCGCGGGATTCACGCCGAATGGCCGAATGCCGGCACTCCGGAACTCGGCGAGATCATCGCGCACGGCGCAGAGCTGCTTGTTGCAGCCGGGCGTGTCATCACCCGGGTAGAAGAAGAGCGCGACAGCGCCATTCGCGAGCAGCTCGCGCAGCGACACCGGAGAGCCGTCGTCCGCGGTGGCGGAGAAATCCGGGGCAACGGAGCCGATTGAAGGAAGCGCGGTAGTCATGCGGGCTGCTCTGCGCGCTGACGCACCCGTTCGTCCTGTCGCGCGAGCCATTCGGCGCTCACCTTCATGCTTCCGAGCGCCCGGTGCGCTTCAGGAGATCCATGCCAATCCGAGCCGCCACTCGGCAGGAGCCCGAGCTCGTCCGCGAGCCTCTCGAGTCGCGCGATCTCATCCACGGTGTGACTCGGATGACGAACCTCCACTGCGTCGAGCCCTTGTGATGCGAGCTCCTCGAGCTCGGCGCGCGAGGCATCGCCGCCGGGATGGGCGTACACGACGAGCCCCCCCGCGTCGTGAATGAGGCGCGCCGCCTCGGCGAAGGTCACGGTGCGCTTCTCGATGCATGCGGGCTTGCCATTGCCGAGCCAGCGATCGAAGGCATCGCGAAAGTCGCGCGCCCATCCGCCGGCGACGAGCGCTTTCGCGATGTGTGGCCGGCCAACGGCACCATCACCAGCGGCCGAGTAGACCGCGTCGAGGGTGACGGGTACGCCCAGTGCGTTGAGCCGCTCGACGATGAGCCTCGCGCGATTGCGCCGCGATTCTCGCAGCTCGCCGAGCGCCGTGGCCAGATGCTCGGGCTGCGCGAGATGAAGGCCGAGCACGTGGATCTCTACTCCGGCGTCGACCGAGCTGAGCTCGACGCCGGCGATCACGCGGACGCCCAGTGAGGCGCCGGCTTCCTGCGCAGCAGCAACGCCGTCGACGGTGTCGTGATCCGTGAGCGCGATGGCGCTGAGCCCCGCGCGCTGTGCTGCGGCGACGACTTCGGCGGGAGGCACGGCACCATCTGACGCTGTCGAATGCATGTGGAGATCCACATAGCGCTCTGCCGCGGCGCCGGGATTGCCACTTCCCTGGCTCACGCCCGGTAGCCCCGCTCCGGTGACATGGTGCCTGGCTGCGACTGCGCAAGCAGCCGCGCGAGATCGTCCGCGTCGAGCTCCGCAAGTGACTGCTCGCGCCATCGCGCACCCATGGGCGAGTAGCGCGTGACGCGCGTCTCGTGCGGCGTCACGTCGCGGCGCGTGAAGACGAGCGAGAACTCGTCGCGGTCGTTCGGCGTGACGCGACCAGAGGGTGACACTTCCCACGTGTGACCGCCGATGGTGACGGTGCGAACGGGCATCAGGTGCTCTCCACTTCACGATAGATTCGACCCGAGTCCACGATGTGGTCGGGCGCTCCTGCCAGTGCCTCCTCGAGCGTCTCGCGATCGGCGGCTTCGACGAACTCGATGACGGCGCCCGGGAGCCCGCTTTCCTCGAACACCCAGAAGGCGCACTTTGCCTTTTCATAGTACGCGCGGCGTGCATGCAGGCGCGCCATGAACTTCTTCCGTTCGGCGGCGGGAACGATCGACCGTTGCAACGTGAGCCAGCGCGCCACGCTCAGCTCCCCGTCTCCGGAAAGCTTTCGAGAGTCTTCTTGACGAACGCGAGGAATTCATCCGCCACCGCCCCATCGATGATGCGGTGGTCGAACGAGATCGAGAAGAACGCGCAGGTGCGGATCGCGATCGTATCCTCCCCGTCGGCGCCCATGATCACCTTCGGGCGCTTCTCGATGGCGCCGACGCCCAGAATCGCGACCTGCGGCTGGCTGATGATCGGCGTTCCCATCAGAGAGCCGAAGATGCCGGGGTTCGTGATGGTGAAGGTGCCGTCCTGCACCTCGCGCGGATCGAGTTTCTTTGCGCGCGCGCGTCCGGCGAGATCGTTGAGCGCGCGGGTGAGACCCGAGAGTGAGAGATCGTCTGCCTTCTTGATGACGGGCACGATCAATCCCCAGTCGAGCGCAACGGCGATCCCGATGTTGTACTGCTTGCGGTAGATGATGTTGTTGCCGCTCACCGCCGCGTTCATGATCGGGAACTTCTTGAGCCCGTCGACGACGGCGCTGATGATGAAAGGCAGATAGCTGAGCTTGTAGCCGGTGGACGCCTCGATCGCCGCGCGATGCTTGGCGCGGATACGGGCGACGCGCGTGAGATCGATTTCGAAGAACGAGGTGACGTGCGCCGAGGTGCGACGGGACTGCGTCATGTGCTGCGCGATGCGCTGGCGCATGGGCGTCATGGGCTCGACGAGATCGCCGGGCCAGGACTCGGGCGGAGGCCCGTGCGAGTCGGCGCCCGTGGGTGCGTGCATCGAGGGTGGGACTGCGCCTCGCGAGGGCGCGGAGCCCTGCTTGGCGCCACCCGCGAGGTATGGAAGCAGATCCTTCTTGGTGACGCGGCCGGCGATTCCGGTTCCCTGCATGGCCGCGATCTCGAGGCCGTGCTCCGCCGCGATCTTGCGGACGAGTGGAGACGAGCGAGTGCGGACGCGTTCCTCGAAGCTGTTCCCGTTTCCGGATGGCGAGGAAACGACGGGTGACGGCGGGGATGGATGCGACGGTGCGGCGGAGACGGGGCTACCTTCGTCTTTCGGGGGGGCCCCCCCAGTCGAACCAGCGCGCGCCTCGGCCGGAGCTCCGGCAGGCGCTCCCGCGCCCGCCGTCGCGAACGCGGCCTTGTCCGTCTCGAGCCGCGCGACCACCGTCTGCACCGCCACGGTCTGTCCCTGCTGCACCAGAATCTCGGCGAGAATCCCCGCGGCCGGCGCCGGAATCTCCGCGTCTACCTTGTCCGTAGAGATCTCGAAAATCGGCTCGTCGCGCTTCACCTCGTCCCCAACCGCCTTGAGCCACCGCGAGAGCGTGCCCTCGGCGATCGACTCTCCCATCTGCGGCATGATCACATCCATCCGAGCCACGGATTACCCTCGCTGTGAATGTCGATCGGCGGCGCCACTCTGCCAGAGCCGCCAAATCATGAAGCCGGGAAGGATCACGAGTCCCACCAGCGAACCGACCTGCAAGTACGGCTCAAAGTTACACGCCGGAAAGCCCTCCGGCGGCGCGCACCCGTTGAACCCGCCTACAGCCTTGGCAACTGCCACGCCAATCATGCCGCCCGAGAAGTAGCCGACGATCGCGAGCGGAAGCGCCACCAGATAACGCCACCGGCTCGGCGGCGACTCGTCTCCGCCCTGCACGTCGGGCATGTTCAATACGCAGCGAGCCGCCGCGCGACCGACACGATGTCCGTCACCTGCGGAAGCACGTAATCCTCGAGTGGCGGTGCGAACGGCAGCGGCACGTCGGCCGCGGTCACGCGAAGGATCGGCGCGTCGAGCCATTCGAACGCGTGCTCGTTGATGCGCGCAGTGATCTCGCCCGCGACGCCCCCGGTGCGCGTGTCCTCGTGCACGATGAGCACCCGGTTCGTCTTCTTCACGGTGGCGATGATCGCCTCATCATCCATGGGGAGCAGCGTCCGGAGATCGAGCACCTCCACCGACAGCCCGTCCTCTTTCGCGAGCTGCTCCGCGGCCTCGAGCGCCTTCCACACCGTTGCGGCATAGGTGATGATCGAGACATCCGTCCCTTCGCGCGCGACTCGCGCCTTGCCGATCGGCACGACGTGATCGCCCTGCGGCATCTCTTCCTTGATGCGGCGGTACAGATACTTGTGCTCGAAGAAGAGCACGGGATCGTCGTCCCGGATCGCGGCCTTCAGCAGTCCCTTCGCATCCGACGCCGTCGCGGGATACACGATCTTGAGTCCCGGCGTGTGCAGGAAGGCGGCTTCGGGATTCTGCGAGTGGAACGGACCGCCGCGCACGTAGCCGCCCGACGGTCCGCGCACGACCAATGGGCACGGCAGAAATGCCCGATAGCGCGCGGTCGCGATGTAGTTGGTGAGCATGTCGTACGCGCACGAGATGAAGTCGATGAACTGCATCTCGACCACGGGTCGCATTCCCATGTGCGACGCGCCGGCCGCGGCACCCACGAACCCCGCTTCGGAGATCGGCGTATCGATCACACGCTGCTCGCCGTACTTGGCCATCAATCCGTCGGTGACCTTGAACGCGCCGCCGTACGCACCGATGTCCTCACCCATGCAGAAGACATCGCTGTCGCGCTCCATCTCTTCGAAGAGCGCCTCGCGAATCGCCTCGAGGTATGTGATCTCAGCCATTGAACGTCCCCCATCCGGCAGCGCGCTCGTTCTTCTCGACCGCGGAGCGAACGCCCGCGCGATACCACAGTGGCTCGACCACCGGCGGGTGGGCGTACACGCCGACCAACGCGTCCGTCGGCTCCGCAGCAGGCGACTGCTCCGCGAGATCCGTCGCCGCATCGATTTCGGCGCTCACGCGCGAGTCGATGGCGTCGAGCTCTTTCTTCTCCACCTGCAGCTCCTCGAGAAGGACGCGCACGTACCGGTCGATCGGATCGTTCTGCTTCTCCCACTTGTCGATCTCGCCCGCCGGAACGTACGACTGGTTGTCGTGCTCCGCGTGCCCCTTGCGACGGTACGTCATGAGCTCGATCAGCGTGACACCCTCGCCACGCCGCGCGCGATCGACCGCCTCGCGAGTCACATCGTACGTCGCGAGCACATCGTTGCCGTCGGCGCGAACGCCGGGAATGCCGTACGCCATCGCCTTGTCCTTGAACTCCTTGACGGCGCTCTGCTTCGTGTTCGGCGTCGAGTAGGCATAGCCGTTGTTCTCGACGATCACGACGAGTGGGCATCGCTGCACGGCGGCGAAGTTGATCCCCTCGTGGAACGCGCCGGTGGACGTCGCCCCGTCACCCACGTACACGAGTCCCACGCGCTTCTCGCCGCGCATCTTGAAGGAGAGCGTCACGCCCGCCATCACCGGCACCATGTCGCCGAGATGCGAGATCTGGCCGACGAAGCCGCGCACCGTGTCTCCGAAGTGGATGTTCAGCTCGCGACCACGCGTGGGCGAGTCGCCCTTCGCCATGTACTGACGGATGATCTCGAGCGGCTGCGCGCCCTGCACGAGCATCGAGCCGAGATTCCGAATGAGCGGGCTCAGAATGTCGCCGGCCGCGCGGTCGAGCGCGAACGCGCTGCCCACGGCGTCCGCCTCCTGGCCCAGCGAGCGAAAGAGACCGCCGACCACCTTCGTTTGCCGGTAGAGGTTCACGAGCCGCTCCTCGAGCGAGCGCGTGAGCCGCATCCAGTAGTAGAGCTCGACCTTCTTCTCCAGCGTCAGCGCGTCGGACGGCCGTGACTGCGCGCGCGAGATCGTACGCGTCGCCATCGATCAGTAGGAGGCGGCGAGGCGGTGCGCCGGATCTGCCTCGCGATGCACGGTGACGAAGAAGCGCTTCACGTTGCGATCGAGACGACTCTCACCCGTTTGGTCGGTGACCGCTTCAATGAACATGTAGTGTCCGCCCTCGGGACGAGCGCTGATCGTCACGGTGCCGAGCGCGCCGCTGTACGTGCGCGTACGCGCACTCTTCGGCCCGGATGCGAGCGCGAGCGCAGGGAAGAATCCGTCGGCGAGCTCGAGGACTTCGACGCTCGTGAGATGCGTGCGATGAAAGTGTTGCATCGGTCAGTGAGTGGCCGGTCGTTCGGGAAGAACGGTTTGGTACCAGGTATCGACTTTCTCGAGCGGCTGCGTGGAATCCTTCCGGAATTGCAGTGCGAGGCCCCAGTTGCTGGCAACCACGAACTGCAGATTTGCGGTGTACGTACCGGGCGCCTGTCCCGGAGTGAAGCTGTCCCAGGTCTTGCCACCCCCATCCTCGGTGTTTCCGTAGATGATTCCCTCGCCGCCTTCGATCGGCTGAGAGGAGTTCTTGTCGCGCACGCGGATCTTGAACACGGTCTTTTCGCGCGCGTGCGGCGGTGACGGATCGCTCGTGATGTTGAACGCGTAGTGCTCGGTGAACGCACGATATTCCGTGCTCGCCGTCCCCGCTGCCTTGGGGCCGCACGCGGCGAGAGTCGCCGCGGCCATCGCGATCACGAGCGCGCGTCTCATGACGCGTAGTACTCCACGCCCAAATGGGTGATCTGATCCTCGCCCAT
>DATGDQ010000515.1:0-10010 GCA_035310785.1 Gemmatimonadaceae bacterium
ATCTCCGGGCAGTACGGATCATGATAGATCACGACCGCTCCCTTCTGGGCCAGGAGATCCATGATCTCGAGCGCCGGCGACTCCCGCATGTCGTCGATGTCCTTCTTGTACGCCACGCCGAGCACGAGCACCCTCGCGCCCTTCAGCGCGACCGAGCGGTCGTTGAGCGCGTCCTGGACCTTCCGCACCCAGAATCCCGGCATCTCCGAGTTGATCTCGTCGGCCACGCCGATCATGCGCGTCTTGTAGTGGAGCGTGCGCATCTTCCACGCGAGATAGTGCGGGTCGAGCGGAATGCAGTGTCCGCCGAGCCCCGGGCCAGGCGTGAACTTCATGAATCCGAACGGCTTCGTCGCGGCGGCGTCGATCACCTCCCACACGTCCACGCCAAGTCGGTCGCAGATCATCGCCATCTCGTTCACGAGACCGATGTTGATCATGCGGAACGTGTTCTCGAGCAGCTTCGCGAGCTCCGCGCTTTCCGGTGAAGTGACCTCGACGACGTTGTCGATGAACAGCTTGTAGACGCGACCCCCGAGCTCCGTGCACTGCGCGGTGACACCGCCGAGCACCTTGGGCGTATTGCGCGTGTGCCACTTCGGATTCCCCGGATCGACGCGCTCCGGAGAGAAACAGAGGAAGAAATCCTTCCCGACCTGCAACCCGCCGGATTCGAATCTCGGCAGCATCAGCTCGCGCGTCGTGCCCGGATACGTGGTGGATTCGAGAACCACCATCTGCCCTGGCCGCAGTCGCTCGACGATCGCCTCGGTCGCGGCGACGATGTACGACATGTCCGGATCCTTCGTCTTTCCGAGCGGCGTGGGCACGCACACGGAAATGATGTCGCACTCGCCCAGGCGAGACATGTCCGTCGTGGCCTCGAGCTTCCCGGAGCGGCGCAGCGATGCGACGTCGGCGCCCTTCACATCCTTGATGTGGCTCTCGCCGGCATTGACCAGCGCCGCGACACGCTCGGAGACCTCGAAACCGAGGACTTTGAGTCCGGCGCGTCCCATTTCGACGGCGAGGGGCAGCCCCACGTAGCCCAACCCCATGACGCCGCACACCAGCTCGCGGCGGTCGATTTTGCCCGACAGCGATTCGAAGGTTCCCACAGGCCCGTGATTGGTTGGTGAGGTCGCTCTGCCCGGAGGACTGGCTCCACGCAGTGCCGGTAACCTCGCCGGGGCGTCGGCAGTCTGATGAAAGAGCGCGGCGCGCGCGCCTCACTGCCCGCAGTTCGCCCCCGGGCCGAGGCAATGTGGAAGAACTTAACGGAAGCAAATTGAGCGATCAAGCAAAACGCTATCCGCTGCCGCTAGCGGCCTCCGCACTGCCGACGCTCCTGCCGTGCTCCCACAACGGTTGCCCCCTCGGCGTCGATGCGCCTGCCATCGCCAGTGCGCTCCTTGCCGGCGATCATCCGCGGGCGTACTTGCTCGCGCGCGGTCCCAATCCCTTTGCCAGTGCCTGCGGGCACGGCTGCCACGCGCCGTGCGAAACCGCCTGCAACCGGCGTGCGTTCGGCGCGCCAGTAGCGATTGCGGCGCTCGAAGCGTACGCCAGTGGATTCTCCACTCCGGCCACGCTGCCGTCGCCTGAACCGTGTACGAGCGTCCACGACGCTCGCTCCGTGTCGGGGCTGGTGGGGCGCACGCCGGACATGGCGTTCCGGGCGCCGCGGTCGGGCAGACGCGTCGCGATCGTGGGCGGTGGCGCCGCCGGGATGGGCTGCGCACACGACCTTGCCCTGCTCGGTCACGAGAGCACGATCTTCGACGAGGCGAACGAGCCCGGAGGAGTGCTCACGGGCGCGATTCCCGCCTTTCGATTCCCCGTCGCGAGCGCGCGAGCGGAATGCGCCGCAATCCTGTCGACGCACACGCAGCTGATCGCGAACGCGCCCGTACAGGGCATCGAGACGCTGCGCGCAATGCTCGCAACGGAGTTCGACGCGATCTTCCTCGCGACGGGGGCCTCGGTGCCGGCGGAGCAATTCTTTCCTGAGCAGCCGCCGCATCCGCGCGTGATCGACGCGATGACGGTGCTCACGAGGCACGAGCCGCTGAGCGGACGCGTAGTGGTCGTCGGCGATGGAGATCTCGCGCTCGACACCGCGCGCGTTGCGCTTCGGCGCCCGCGCAGCGAGGAGGCGCGGAGCGTCGCCGCTGCGCACGCGGTACTCCCCGATCTCCTGGAGCAAACGTCGGCGCATCCTGCCGCGCTCGCGGCCGCGCTGCAGGACGGCGTCGTCCTGCACGGGGGATGGCGGGCGCGCCGATATCTCACGGACGAACAGGGGTCGCTCACCGGTGTCGAGATCGCGCACTCGACCGATGGTGTCACGAAGGTGCTCGCGTGCGACTCACTCGTCACGGCGGGGCGCCGCGTTCCCGCGCGCCAATTCGGGGCTGAGCTCAAGTACGATGCCGACGGGTTCATCGCCGTCGAGCCGACCACGCTGCAGACATCGTTGCGCGGCGTATGGGCAGGGGGCGCATGCGCATTCGGGCACCGCGCGATCGCGCACGCCGTCGCCGATGGGAAACGGGCGGCGTGGCAAATCCATGCCGCACTCACGAAGACTGCCGTGCAAACGGTGATGTCGTCGGCCTGGGTGGAGCTTGGCGAAGACGAGTGGGACGGCGAGCGAGCCGCGAAGGCGATCGCCGCTCGCCGGATCGATGTGGCCGCTGCGACCGCTCCTCCCGCCGATCCGTTCTCGAGCAGCGCGCTCCGCGATCAGCAGGAGATCGTGCGGGAGGCTGGTCGATGCTTCGACTGTTCCGTGCTGCCCGTCATCACCGACGACTGCACCAGGTGCGGCAAGTGCGTGAGCGGATGTCCCGAGCGAGCACTTTCGTTCACGGCGGACGAGCAGCGCATCGTGACCGTGGATGCGTCCGCGTGCACGCGCTGCGGCGCGTGCGTGGGAATGTGTCCGCCGGGTGCGATCGCGATGGCGCGTGCGATCTGGGAACAGCGCCTCGTCGCCGGCGCCGCACCTGTGCCCGAGCGCCGTGCTCCGATCATTCGGCGTCCGAGCTATACCCCGCCCGACATCGGGGGACTGCCTGCGGTCAGGATCTAGCTGACGGTAGCGCCGCTGCGTTTCAGCCGGCCGATCAGCGCCTCGGTCGCGCGCACGTGCAGCACGAGCACCGAATCCTCATTGCGCTGATCGATCACCTCACTCTCCCGATGCAGCTCGGCCAGCAATCGCCCGTCGCCGACGGGAATGCGCACCTCGGCAATCGGCCGCAACGTGCGCACGCGCGTGACCAGCGCCCGCAGGAGCGGCTCCAGTCCTCCGTCGGCGAGCGCAGACACGAAGATCGAATCCGGATACTTGTCGCGTACGCGCTCCTGCAACGCGAGCAGGTCGTCGTGACTGAGCTGATCGATCTTGTTGAACACGTGCAACACCGGCTTTCCGGTGACGCCGAGCTCCGCGAGCACACTGTCGACCACCTGGACCTGATCCTCCCAGGTCGTGCGGCTCGCATCGATCACGTGCAGCAGCAGATCCGAGTCGTTCACCTCTTCGAGCGTTGCGCGGAAAGACGCGACGAGGTGGTGCGGCAGCTTGCGGATGAAGCCGACCGTGTCCGTGACGAGTGCCTTCTGGTGCTCGCCCAGCTTGACCTCGCGTGTGAGCGGATCGAGCGTCGCGAAGAGACGATCCTCGACGACGACCTGGGCATCTCCGGCGAGCGAGCGCAGAACGGAGGACTTCCCCGCATTCGTGTAACCGACCAGTGACACGCGGAACTCTCCCTTGCGCGAATGCCGCTGCACGACCCGCGCACGAGTGACGTCGACGAGCCGCTCCTTCAACAACTTGATGCGATTGTTGATCAGGCGGCGATCGGTCTCGAGCTGCGTTTCGCCGGGACCGCGCATGCCAATGCCTCCTCGGAATTTCTCGAGGTGCGTCCACATGCGCGTGAGCCGGGGGAGCGTGTACTCGAGCTGTGCGAGCTCTACCTGCATCTTCGCCTCGCTCGTGCGCGCGCGGGTCGCGAAGATGTCGAGGATGAGCTCCGCACGATCGACGACGCGCGTGTTGAGGGCCGTCTCCACGTTGCGGCCCTGCGCGGGAGAGAGCTCGTCGTCGAAGATGATGACCGTGGCCTGTTGCGCATCGATGGCGCCGCGCAGCTCCTCGATCTTGCCCTTGCCGAGATATGTCCCGGGATGCGGCCGGTCGAGCATCTGCGTCACCTCGCCCACGACGGTCGCTCCCGCCGTGTCCGCGAGCTCGGCCAGCTCCTCGAGATGCTCGCCCAGCTGCTGGCGCGCGCGCGATGACTTGATCGGAGCGCCGACGAGAATCGCGCGCTCGGAGGGCGGATGTAGATCGATAGAGGATCTGGAGATGGTTGTACCTGTGTGCGTGACTGGTGTCAGTGGGTGGCGCCCGACATCGAATTGAAATGTCCGGTGCGGTCGTACTGGACCGTGAAGTCTCCAACACCAGAGCCGACCGTCAGATCTCCGAGCACGCGGTACGGAACGGTGCCGTTGTTGATGAGATCGCGCACCGCGCCGCCTGCACCAGCCCACGTGAAACGCAGCGGCAGCTCGACATCCGTGGAATCGTTTCCGGCAACAGTGAAGTGCTTGTCCATGGCACCGGAGCCCACGGGAAGCGTATCAACCAAGAGCTTATACGTGAGCCGCGACGCGTCCAGGCGGAAGCTGTTCGGATTGTAGACGCTCAACACGATGTTCAGCGTCCCTCCGTTGAGCCCGATTCCGCCGACTCGCACATCCTTGAAGTTCACGAGCGGGTCCCTGAATCCTCCCCTTCCAAGTCCGCCGCACGACGCGCTCGCGAGTGCAACCGAAGCCATCAGCGCTGCTGAGAGTGTTGCCCTATGCCGCATACGATCTCCGAATGTGTGTTCGCAGTTCACCGATTATGCGTCCGACGCTTTGTCGTCGGCCGCGGCCTTCTCGCGCAACTCTGCCCACCACGCCAGGCGCTTGCTGATCTCCTTCTCGAATCCGAAGCGCCCCGGCTCGTAGAGCACCGTGCCGCGCAGGCTGTCCGGAAGATACTCCTGCGGAAGGTACGCCTCCTCCGCATCGTGCGCGTATTGGTACCCTTTATGGTAACCCAGTTCCTTCATGAGTGGCGTCGGCGCGTTCCGAATGTGAAGTGGGACACCTTCGGCCGGTGATTCGCGTGCCGCTTCCAACGCCGCGGACAGCGCGGTCTTCGCACTGTTCGATTTGGGCGCTGTGGCGAGATAGATCGTCATCTCCGCGAGCGGCAGGTACCCTTCCGGTGCCCCGAGCATATGCCAGGCGTCGCGCGCTGCGACCGCGAGCTGAAGCGCGTTCGGATCCGCGAGCCCCACATCCTCCGCCGCCATGGCGATCGCGCGGCGAAAGATGGTCATCGGATCTTCCCCGCCCTCGATCATTCGCGCCATCCAGTACAGCGCCCCCTGTGGATCGGAGCCGCGCAGCGACTTGTGATATGCGGAGAGGAGATTGAAGTGCTCCTCACCGGACTTGTCGTGACGAGCGAAGCGAAGCTGCAGGGCATCGCGTGCCACGAGCGCCGTGATCCGCCCCTTGACGCCCACGTGCGATGCCGCCGCATCCAGCACCATGAGTGCGCGCCGCGCGTCCCCATCCGCCTCGGCTGCGATCAGCGCGAGCGCGTCATCGTCGATGGTGAGCGCGAGCTCGCCGAGGCCGCGCTTTCGATCCTCGAGCGCGGAGCGCAACACCTTCGTCACATCGTCGACCGTAAGCGCGCGAAGGACGAACACGCGAGTGCGCGAGAGCAGCGCGCCATTGATCTCGAATGAAGGATTCTCCGTCGTCGCCCCGATGAGCGTCACGGTGCCGCGCTCGACATGCGGGAGAAAGGCGTCCTGCTGCGCGCGATTCAGGCGGTGGATCTCGTCCACGAAGAGCACGGTACCGCGTCCGCTCATCGCAAGACGCTCCTCCGCCGCCGCGATGATCTCGCGCACGCGCGGCACTCCCTCCGTGACAGCCGAGAACGGGACGAACTCACGGTCCGTGTAATTCGCGATGAGCAGCGCGAGTGTGGTCTTGCCGCTTCCCGGGGGGCCCCAGAACAGCATCGACGAGACGTTCCCGCGCTCGATCGACTCCCGCAGCGCCATGCCCGGCGCAAGCAGATGCTCCTGCCCCACGAACTCGTCGAGCGTCGCTGGCCGCATTCGCGCAGCGAGCGGCTGCGCGCCAAAGGGCGGCGAGAACAGCGATGGTGCGGCTGCGGCCGTCGGCGGTCGGCCTCTGGCGCTTTTCCCGGTGGCCATGTTCAGATTCCCGCCATGGAGCGAGTCACGAAGTACACGATGCAGCCGAGCACGAAGGCGAGTTGCGGTCGCCAATCATGCTTTCCCTGAAATTCCGGTACGAGATTCGAGGCAGCCACGTACAGCGTCACTCCTGCCGAGAGTCCCAGGCCGATGATATCCAGCGCAGGCGTCGCATCGGTGACGATCACGCCGGCCATCGTGGAAATACCCAGTGCGAGCCCTGCCTGGACCGCTCTTGCACGCCCCGCGCCAGCCGCCATGAAGAGACTCGCGATCGCAAAGCCTTCCGGAAGCTTGTGCAGCACGATGGCTGCGAAGACGATGGTGCCGAGCGCTGCGCTCACGTGAAAGGAACTCGCGATCGCGACTCCGTCCACGAAGGTGTGCAACAACAGCCCCGCGAGCGCGGACACGCCCACGAGCTCCGTCACCTCGTGCGTCTCTGCTCCGAAATGGAAGTGCGGCGCGAGCATGTGCTGCGTGAGGTGAACGAGCAGATAGCCTGCCAAGGCCGCCATCGCGCCGCGTGCGCCCGCACGCTGGATCGCCTCCGGAAAGATGTCCGTGAGGCAGACGCAGATCATGAAGCCTGCAGCGAACGCGATCATCGCATCGAGCGCGCGTGTGCTCCACTTCGCTCGCATCGCGACCACCAATGCGCCAACGACGTTCGCCGCCGCTGCCACGACGGCGTACACCAGCGGGGTGCTGGTCACGCGGGCGTGAGCCGAAGCGATTCGACGAGTGTCTCCAGGGCGGCCGCGAGCTCCGGCGCAGGCTGGAATTCGTGACGCGAGGCCTTCCAGCTGTTCGTGCGCACGAGCCGGCGCTCCTCGAGTCCCTTTCCCTGGAGCAGGTACAGCCAGCGGTCGGTGCGGGCGTAGATGAACAACTCGAGCATCGGGTTGAGCGTGAGCTGGTCCTCACTCGAGTAGACCGCGATCTCGACGCCGCCGGCCGCGGCGAGAAGCGTCTTCAATCGTGTGAGGGCATCGCGAACATCCGGAAGCGGAAGCCGATCGCCGCGCCACTTGCGGTTCTCCCGCGCATCGACGATCGAGACATCGACCGCTGGTGGCAGTTGATCCATGAGTGCGAGAAAGAGATCGACGATGCGCTCCGCGTGCGCAACCACGTGCGCGCTGTAATAGTCGTCTTCCTTCGTGAAGACGAATCCGTCAGCAGCGGAGCGAAAGCGCTTCCACACCGACGTCTCTGGCTGGCGGCCTCGAAACCACATGCGCGTGCTCTCTCAGTCAGGAAGCTGTTGGAACGCGAATCCCCGCGCGCGCGAGACGAGCTGGTCGTGCGTGTTTCGCGCAGGATCCTCGAGCACCCAATCGAGCAGCGACCGAAGAGCGGCTCCGAGCTGCGGCCCCGCCTTGATGCCGATCTTCATGAGATCGCCGCCGTGGATCGCAAGATCGCCGATTTCAACCGGATCGCGAAGGGCGATCGCGCCCGCCCTCTCGCGAAGCGCCTGCACTCTCGACTCGGCTATGCGCCCCCAACCAGCAGTCGCCTCCGCCCTCAGTCGTGCCGTGAGGAGCGAGAGGAACGCGTCCACGCGTGTGCGGCCAATCACGGCGACCCATCGGCGTATCGTGGCGTCTATGGTCGCCGCGCCATTCAGCAGCCCTTCCCGAATCGCCCCGTTGAGCTCTGACCATCGCTCTACCAGGTCGCCGACCCATCGCGATCGCTCATTCGAAAAGCGAAGCTCGCGCAGCAGTCCTCGCGCGTCCGCGGGCGGCACGTCGAGCAGGAGGGCCGTCAGCCGCTGCACCGTGCGATGCTGCTGATCGGCGCCCCCGTTCTCCGCACGCGGTAACAGGTCCAGGGTGGCGAGCGCGACGTCGCTCAATGATGCGAGCGGCGGCGCTACCGCCGCGAAGGCTCCGCTGTCGCGCCACAATCGAAACGCATCGCCGGGGCGATCGACCTGTGCCATGGTCTTTTCGATCTCCTGCTGCACGCGCTCCATCGAAAGCCGTCCCAGATGCGGCGCTGAGTCGAGAATGGCCTGCCACGTATCCGCCTCGATGGTGAATCCGAAGCGCGCCGCAAAGCGCAGGGCTCGAAGCGCTCGCAGCCGATCCTCACGCATGCGATCCGCGGCGACGCCCACTGCGCGTACGAGACGTTGCTCGAGATCGGTGCGACCATGAAACGGATCATGCAGCTCCCGCGTCTCGGGTCCGTACGCAATCGCATTGATGGTGAAGTCGCGTCGCGCGAGATCCTCATCGAGACTCGCGCCGAACTCCACGACGGCGTGTCGCCCGTCGGTCTGCACATCTCTGCGAAAGGTCGTCACTTCGTGCATGACGCCCGCCTCGTCGAGCACTCCCACGGTGCCGAAGTCGATCCCGACGGGCACAGTTCGGCGAAACAGTCGCTGGACCTGCTGTGGGGTGGCCGAGGTCGCAACGTCCCAATCCAGGTTCGGATGCCCCAACAAGGCATCCCTGACGGCGCCCCCCACGAACCAACTCTCGTGCCCGGCATGGATCAGTGTGCGAGCGATCTCGAGCACGGAAGCGGGCGGTTCCGGCCATTCGGCGCCATCCGTGTGCGAGCTCAGCCCCTTATCTTTATTCACGTATGCATCTCAGCGACATTCTCGGCGACAGTTCCGCCACACCCGAGTTCAAAGCCGCCGTGCTGTCCGTGCAGGGCCGCACACGTACACCGCTCGTGACGTCGTCGCGTCCCGTGCCGCACATCAAGATCATGCGACTGCTCACGCATCTCCTGAGCGCCGAGCGCGATCTGGAGATCGAGTCCGTGCGCCTCCACGCGGATTCCGGATGCTCGGATCTCATCGGGACGATCGACGTGACCTGCAGCGACGCCGTCCGCCGCTTCTCCTTCGCCTGGGACTGCGCCTGGCGCGCCCGTGAGCAGGGATGGACGGACTGCTTCGGATTTCCCGACCAGATGCGAGCCGTGCGTGAGTACGACTGGCGCTGCTTCAAGAGCTGGCAGGCCATTGACGAGATTCCTCGCGAACGCTTCGCAACCGCCTGACCACCGCCGCCGGCGCGCCTAGCCGCACAGGACACTTCCGCCGTTGACGTTCAGGACCTCGCCCGTGATGTGCCGCGCGAGATCCGAGCACAGAAACACGATCGGACCCGCGATGTCGCGCGCACTGGCGATGCGCCCCAGTGGAATCGTTCGCTCGATTCTCGGACGATTGTCGCCAACCAGCGATGCAGCCGCCATTTCCGTATCCACCCATCCGGGCGCGACACTGTTCACGGTGATGTCGCGCGGCGCGAGCTCCACCGCAACCGACTTCACGAACGAGATCATCGCGCCGCGCGACGCTGCATAGTCCGAATGACCCGCCTCGCCGCGCTGGCCGGCGGTGCTCGATACCAGCACGATTCGGCCATGGTCGGAGATCGCACGGACGGCCGCGCGCGTCGTGGTGAACATCGAGTCGAGATTCACGCGCATGGTGGTGTACCATCGGTCGTCATCCATCTCTCCGATCGGAATGTCGTCGAACGGCCAGATGCCCGCGTTGCCGACGAAGAGATCGAGTCCGCCGAGCTCCCGCGCCGCGCGGGCGAAGAGCGACTCCGTTCCGGCGGCCGTGCTGATGTCCGCCGCATGCGCAAATCCGCGCACGCCGAGGCTCGCGATCTTTCGCACGACCTCCTCGGCGTCCTTCTCTCGATTGCGATAGCC
>DATGDQ010000516.1:0-14887 GCA_035310785.1 Gemmatimonadaceae bacterium
TCCCCGACCCGCCCAAAGTGGTTCGTTCCGATGAGCTCGCGCTGGAAGTGTACTGGCGGGCGCCCAATCTCAGCAAGCAGCGCATCGTCGGCCGGCGCGACACGCTCGCGCTGCCCACGAACATCGCGTATCACCAGGACCACCTCGGCATCGTGCAGAACAACTTCCCGAGCATCATCCGGATCGGGGAGGGCGATGAGGTGCGCGATGTTCCGCATCCGCTCTCCGCGGAGGGGATCGGCGACTACGATTTCGCGATCAACGACTCGCTGGCCATTCGGCTCCCTGGTCGTTCCGTGCTGGTCTACGAGCTCCGCGTTCGACCGAGAGATCCATCGCAGCCGCGACTGGTCGGTGCGCTCTACATCGATCGTTCGACGGCGGATGTCGTGCGCATGGCGTTCACCTTCACGCGACCGTCGTATCTGGACAAGGAGCTCGAGGACATCTCGATCGTGCTCGAGAACGCGCTCGTGCAGGGTCGCTTCTGGTTGCCTCTGCATCAGGAGGTCGAGATCAGGCGGACCGGCCGGTGGGTCGATTTTCCGGCGAGAGGAATCATCCGCGGACGCTGGGAGATCTCGGGCTACGAGATCAATCAGGGGCTTGCGCCGGGAATCTTTGCGGGTGGCGCGGAGATCGTCAGCGCTCCGCCTCGCGAGCTCGCGCTTCACGAGTGGCACGGGCGCATTCTCGACTCGCTCCCTTCGGATGTCCGTGCCGCGAGCGACGAGGATGTGCGCAAGGTGCAGGAGGAGGCGCGCGCGCTCGTGCAGCAGCAGGCGCTCGCGCGTGCGCAGGGAGCGTCGTTGTCGGCGCGCAAGATCTCGGACTTCGTGCGCGTCAATCGCGTGGAGGGACTCGCGCTCGGTGCCGGCGCGAGCTTTCGAGTCGGCGCCGGAATCGTGCCATCGGTGCGCGTCCGCTACGGATTCTCCGATCACGTGCTCAAGGCACGCGCCGGTGTCGCGCTTCGGCGCGGCAATGGCACCGGGATCGAGCTGTTCGGCGCTCGCGACTTTCGCGACGTGGGTGATGTCGCCGAGCGCTCGACGGCCATCAACAGCTTCGCGGCGCAGGAATTCGGAAGCGACGCTACGGATCCGTACGAGGTGCGGATGGTGGGACTCGCGGCGGAGATCGGAGAGCACGCCGGTATGCGCTGGCGGCTGGAAGGGACCTGGGAACGTCAGGACTCAGTGCGCATCCACGCGAGCCCCGCTTGGGGAACGTACGAGCGAACCATTCCTGCACGCGCGCTGCACGAGGAGCGGGTCGCGTTGGAGTTCACGCGTGCAGCGCCAGTGCGGTTGGGCGGGTTCGAGACTCGATTCGCCGGACAGCTTCGCGGCGGTGCCATGCAGGCACTCGATGGCGATGGTGGCGGCGATGGCTCATTCGTCCGAGCGATGCTTCGCGCGCATGGCGAGCGGTCGCTCGGCGACAGCCGTCTCGTTCTCGAAGGCAGCGTTGCCGGAATCACCGCGCCATCGAATGCCCCACCGCAGGAGCTCGTGTATCTCGGCGGACCGGTCACCGGGCCAGGGTACTCCTATCATCAGTTCGCGGGCCGCGTGGGCCTCAGCGCGCGCGTGGAGTGGCGCAGCAGCGTGCCGTTCTTCGGTCTGTCGTTCGGGCCCTACGGCCGGGCTCCAGCGCGCGCGACACTGGCACCGTTCGCGACGGTGCTGTACTCGGGCAACGAAGCATCGTTTGACGGGAGTCGCGGTGGATGGTATCCCGCAGTCGGTGTGGGCGCACTACTCTTTTTCGACATGCTGCGCGTGGACGTGGCGCGCGGGCTTCGCCGAGGCCAGTGGACCTTCTCGCTCGACGTCGCGCGAGACCTGTGGCCGATTCTGTGAGCGACCGCCTGTGAGTGGTTCGTCGCTCGGCGACGCGATCGAGTCCGCGCTCCCGCACTACCTTCGAATCTCGCTCGATCACATTCTCTGCTTCGACGTCGGTCCGGCCTCCGTCAGCACGCTCGAGCGGGGGACGTCCGGAACGAGAGTGATCACCTCAACGATTCAGCGTCGCCCCTCTCGCTCAGCCCGTTCCGCCACCACACGCCGTAACGATGGCCTGCGCGTCCTTCTTCGCCGCATCGGATGCCGGCTCGTCGGTTGGAGTGGTGCCGCGACGCGTCTGATAGTGCGACCGTGTTCCCGCCCTCACATCGATCCGGGTGCTCCCCTTGTCCGGCTTCGCGGTGGCGGAAATCACGTCGAAGCGCCGGAACTCGTTCACGAAGCGCACGTCACTCGTGTCATTGCGCGTGGCTTCCACGCCGCGCTTGTGATCCACCACGCGCACGTCATAGCCGAGCGACTTGGCCTGCTCGGCCATGCAGTTGACGGAGACGCTGACCGTCTGCGGCGAAACACCCGTCACCGTTGGCCAATCGGACTTGAACCCGCCGCAGGCTGCGAGAATCGCGACGGCGACGAACGTACCGGCACCGGAGAGCTTGTGGATCATGATCGACTCGAATTGAGGGGGAAGAGCGCGTGCGTGGCGCGGGGCTGAAGAGAAGCTAACGTTCAAACGTCACTTGAACAGGATCGCTGCCTCGACATTTCGAAGCGTAACGCTGCTCACTGGATCGCCGAGCGTGCCGTCGCGATGGAGAGGCCGCATGGGCGCCGGGAGAGGCACCGTAATCCCGGTCGAATCGGCGTAGGTCTGTTTGCGCCAATCGAGCTGCGGGCGAATCAGGATGTAGGCGTTGTCGAAGTCGCGCGCGTAGATGCTGTACTTCTGAGCCGCGGCGTCGACACCGCTCGCGATCACGTGTCGCGTCTCGCGCGGATGTCCGACATCCGCCTCGAGCGCGGGCATCCACACGGTGTCGGGACGCACGTTCCACATGTTCTGCTGATCGTACGAGAACCGCTGCGGATCCTTGGGCACCGCCATGTAGTAGCTCGCGAGCTGAACGAGCTGTCCGCGCTCCAGCGGAGACGAGTACATGCCGCCCTGAAACGACGGAAACGTCTTCGCGTTCACCCAGTCCGTGTACGTCCACAGCGTGACGAATTCGGTGTAGACATTCTGTGCGAGCAGATGATCGATTTGAGTCCACCGGCTGGGAAGACGATCGGTGAACGGAAAATTGGCGCGCTCCAGGTGCGCGCCGCCGGCCGCGACGACCAGTGCCGAATCGGCGGGAGTCCAGTATTCCGCAATGTTGATGAGCAGGAAGCGCGGCTTGATCGCGTCGTGCACCTGCGATATCAGCTGCGTCTCCGCCGTCATGTACTCGGCGGACGTCGCGAACTCATCGCTCGGCTTGGATGCGCCGCTCATCCCGCCGCCGAACTCGTCCAGGAAGACTCCATCCTGCCCCTGCGCCACGCGCGAGAGGCGATCCACCTGATATGCGCGCTGTCCCGGATCCGCCGGATTCACCACGTAGCGCATGGAGTCCCAGATCTTCAACTGCACGCGGTGCGCCTCGTCGTGGCCGCCGCGATGCAGAAAGGCATTCTCGATGTCGTAGCTCCCGTGCGCCTGATACCAGCTCTGCATGTCCGCGAAGTAGCCGCTTGCGGCATCATCGCGGGCCGTCTTCGGGCCAGGCACCGGAACCGTGAACTGCAGCGCGTATGGAAAGTAGAGAATCGTCGGATCGATCGCCTTCCATTGGTCGCGAGATCCGGACATCACGGCATCGATTCGCGGGCCGAGGAATCCGACCGCCGCGCGCTGGTCGCTCGGCGACGCATAGCGCGAATAGAAGTCCGTGTAGAAGACGCTGATGTGTGCGAAGTGCGGTGAGCGCGCCGATCGTCTGGCCATCGGCGCCATCCGACCCGACGAAGCGATCACGGGCCGCGCGACGACGGCTGCCGCGCTCTGCGGCTTCTGTGCCGGCGGCGCGGCAGGTGGTGCCGATGGCGGTGCGGGCGGAGGTGACTGAGGCGGAGCAGGGGGCTGCGTGAGTGCGCGCGCAGTCGTGAGTGACGCGACCGTGTTCTGCTGATTGCGCGGCATGTCCGGCGAGACCGTTACGCGCGTGGTCGCGAACTCAGTGCCGCGCCGCGCGGTGATCCCGGTGATGCCGGCCGATCGGGCGGTCACGTGCCCGTTGCGGTCCACCCGAGCGACGACATCATTATCGCTGAACCAGTCGACCGTCGCGGGCGACTCACCGCCGGCCGTGGACACGAGCGCCTGTATCGTTATCGTGTCGCCGACGGCGAGAGACGCCGTCGCGGGGCGAGTCGTCACTTGCGACACCGACTGCGCGTGCCCGCGAGGGCACGCCACGCATGCGATGAGCCCGAGCCACGCAGCCGTGCGCCGCGTCCTCGTACCCATGAAGGACATCACTGCGGGTTGCGCCGCTCGCGGGCGGTAGGCAGGCAATCGTTCTGCGCGGGCGCAGTGGGCTTCACCCGTACGCTCTTCGCAGGAATGCCCACGTACACGTGATGCGCCCGCACGTCTCGAGTGGCGACAGCCATCGCGCCGACCATCGCATCGCACCCCACGTGCACGCCCGCGAGGATCGTGGCGTGATACGTAATGCGCACGCCATCCTCGAGCTGCGTCTGCGCATCGGTCACATCGCGCTGGTCGACGATGCTGTGGGTGTGCGAGTAGATGTTCGCGAAGTCGGAAATGGACACCTTGTTTCCCAGCACGATTCCACCGCGGTCGTCGAGCAGGACGTTTCGGTGCACGACCACGTCGTCGCCCACCTCCATGTTGTACCCGAATGAGAACTCGACGTTCTGGAACGACTTGAAGCGCTCGCCGCAACGCTTGAAGATGTACTTCGCGAGCATCCGGCGAAACCGCACACCGGCCTCGACGTTCTGCCCGCCCATCACCGTGCGATCGAAGCTGTACCAGAGCCACAGCAACGGCTTCACCCGCTGGAATTTCTCGTCATCGCACTCGGCGTAGTACTCGGGCTCGAGTGTGATGTTGCGCGGGTCCAGCGACAGCAGCGACGCGCGCGTCGCGACCGGCAGCGATTCGTCGTGCACCGCCGTTTCGTAGGAGCTCGCGTAGGCGGGGAACGTCAGGTCGCAGAGCGCACGGCGACAGATCGCCGCGCGATCCGCTTGGGCAGAGGCAAGCTCGTGGTCGAGCTGCTCGATCCACGCATCGATCACGGGGAGCGCGGCCTGCGACGGAAGCTTGCGTAGCGGGTAGATAGCCATGGACGGCTTGGTGGGAGGTTGGTTCGACTGCGTCAGGCCAAAGTTACACGGGCTGCGCTCTCCTTACATCTCGGGCGCGGGCGCCTCCTCGGGGGCGGCCGCTGCACGCCACGATGGTTGCGCCACGAGCGCCACCACTGCCGCGGCAAGCTCATCACGTCCAACCTTGGTCACGCTGCTGAACGGGATCACCTGCTCCTCCTCCAGGCCGAGTGCGGTCGTGAGCGAGATGATCCGCTGCTTGAGCTCCGTGGTGCGAAGCTTGTCGATCTTGGTCAGCACCACCACCGTGGGCACGCCGATCTCCGCGAGGAACTCGAACATTTGAAGATCGTCCGCGGAAGGCGGATGACGTGAGTCGATGAGCTGCACGACGCCGCGGAGCTGCGCGCTGATGCGCAAATATCCCTCGATGAGCGGCCGCCACTGCACCCGGGTCGTCTTCGCGACACGCGCGTACCCGTAGCCCGGCAGGTCCGCGAGCACGAACTGCCGGTTCACGCGAAAGAAATTGATCTCGCGGGTCTTCCCCGGCGTCTTGCTCACCCGAGCCAGCGCCTTTCGCTTGACCAACGCGTTGAGCAGCGATGACTTGCCCACGTTCGAGCGGCCGCTGAACGCGACCTCCGGGAGCGTGAGATCCGGCGGCCGCCAACCCGACGGCGATGCCATGCCGCCGAGGAACTCGATGTCACGGATGACGAGCGGGTCTTCCACGCGTGCGGCGTCGCTCAATGCGCAATCGGCTGCGCGATCGCCGGTTGCGCGGGCACGCGCGCGTCACGGATCGCGAGCGCGAGCACCTCGTCCATCGTCGAGACGGGGTGGAACTGCAATCCGTCGCGAATGTCCATCGGAATCTCCTCGATCTCCCGCGCGTTCCCCTCGGGGATGATGATGTGCGTGATCCCCGCGCGGCGCGCAGCGACGAGTTTCTCCTTGAGTCCCCCGATCGGCAGTACGCGACCGCGCAGCGTCACCTCTCCTGTCATCGCCGTATCGCCGCGCACGGGCGCGCCCGTGAGCGCGCTCACGAGCGCCGCGGCGATCGCGATTCCCGCCGACGGCCCATCCTTGGGAGTAGCCCCCGCCGGAAGGTGCACGTGGATGTCGCGCGTCTTCGGAAACTCGGGATCGATGCCGAGCATCGATGCACGCGAGCGAGCGTACGTCATCGCCGCATTCGCGGATTCCTTGAGCACATCACCGAGCGTACCCGTGAGCTGCAGCCGGCCGCGCCCGCGCACCACGGCCACTTCGATCTCGAGCAGGTCGCCGCCCACCGAGGTATAGGCGAGCCCCGTCGCCACGCCCACCTTGTCGTCGAGCGTCTGCTCCTCCGCCTCGAACGGCGGCACGCCGAGCAGCTCCTTGAGGTCCGCGAGGGCCACGTGCACCGGTTCGGGGGCGAGCAGCTTCGCAGCCGCAGCGCGTCGCGCGAGCTTGCGCGCAATCCGTGCGATGCGCCGCTCGAGCTCGCGCACCCCGGCTTCGCGCGTGTAGAGGCGTGTCACCGCGGGGATCACATCTGCGTCGAAGGTCACGAGCCTCGGATCGAGTCCATGCGCCGAGAGCTGTCTCGGTACCAGAAACTGGCGCGCGATTGCGTGCTTTTCGTGATCGACGTAGCCGGGCAGGCGAATGATCTCCATGCGGTCGCGCAGCGGCTCGGGGATCTGCGCGAGCGAGTTCGCCGTGGTGACGAACAGGACCTGCGAGAGGTCGTAGTCGACCTCGAGATAGTGATCGTTGAACGCCGTGTTCTGCTCCGGGTCGAGCACCTCGAGCAGCGCGCTCGAGGGATCGCCGCGCCAGTCCTGGCCCATCTTGTCGACTTCGTCGAGCAGGATCACGGGATTCACGACCTCGGCCCGCCGCATTGCCTGAATCACGCGCCCGGGCAGCGACCCGATGTAGGTGCGGCGATGTCCGCGAATTTCGGCCTCGTCGCGCACACCGCCCAACGACATGCGCACGAAGGTGCGCCCGAGAGCGCGCGCGATCGATCGTCCGAGCGAGGTCTTTCCGACGCCGGGTGCGCCGACCAGGCAGAGAATCGGTCCCTCGAGCTTGCCGACGAGTGCGAGCACCGCGATGTAATCGAGAATGCGATCCTTCACGTCGGTGAGACCGAAGTGGTCTTCATCGAGCACTGCCTGCGCATGCGCAACGTCGACGACATCATCGCTCCGCTCCGTCCACGGAAGCGCGACGATCCAGTCGAGGTAGTTGCGCGCGACCGTCGATTCGGGCGAGAGCGGCGCCGTGCGCCGGAGCTTGCGCAGCTCGCGATCGGCGCGCTCGCGCACGGGCGGCGGGAGCTGCTTCTTCTCGAGCGACGCGGTGAGCTCGTCGAAGCCGTCGCCGTCATCCTGGCCGAGCTCCCGATGGATCGCCTTGAGCTGCTCCTGCAGGTAGAACTCGCGCTGATTCTGAAAGAGCGAGCCGCGCACCTCGCCTTCGATCTTGCGCTCGAGGCGGAGTATCTCGATCTCGGCGGTGAGCGTGTCCGCGAGCATGGAGAAGAGTGCGCCGATGTTCGCGGCCTGCAGATAGTCCTGTCGCTGGTCCAGGCGCACGAGCATGTGCGCCGCGATCGCGAACGCCTGCTTCTCGCGCGCTTCGGTCCCTTGCACGAGCGCGACGACTTCTGCGGGCAGCCGGCGGTGCAGCGCGACGTACTCCTCGAACAGGGTGACCACGCGGCGTGCCATCGCACGCTCATCGGCACCGGTGGCTGACGCGTCGAAGGCGAACGGCGTGATCATCGCGCGAAGCACCTTGTCGCTCGGCGCGTAGCGCGTGACCTTCGCGCGCGCGACGCCTTCGAACAGCACTTTCGTCGTGCCGTTGGGGAGGCGGGCCACCTGCAGCACGCGCCCGGCGACTCCCACGCGAAAGAGGTCGGCTGCAGAGGGATCCTGCGTGTCCGCTGCGCGCTGCGCGACGAGGAAAATCCAGCGATCGCCTGCGAGCGCGGCTTCGACTGCGGCGAGCGATGCCGCACGCCCGACCAGCAGCGGGATGACCATGTACGGGAAGATCACGACGTCCCGAAGCGGGAGTACCGGCAGCCGGTCGTCGAGCTCGAACTGCTCCGCGTCGCGCGCCAGCGTGATCGTCATGCCTCCAATATACGCCTCCGGCGGCGATTAGCCGTCTCCATGTACGGATGGATACAATTCCGCGTGCACGCGTGCATCTTTGTGGCACGGCGTGGACGGGGGCTGAACGGCCTTCACGACATGGTCGTGAATTTCGCCCCATGGAGGTTTGCATGCGCCGTTTTGCCGCTCTGCTGCTCGTCGTAGCATCATCGCGTGTCGCAGCTCAGGCCGGTGAAGGCGCCTGTCCCGCCGGCCTCGCGCTCCGCGCCAGTGTTCCCGCGTCCGCCGGCGCCCTGTCGATGCCGGGGATGGACATGTCGGCGTCCGCCGTGCAGGTCGACAGCGTGCGGCGCGAGATCCGGATCATCGCCGGTCCTTTTCGCATCGCCGCCATGGCGCACGAGTCCGACGACATGATGATGATGGACACGCCGGTGTTGCGCGTTGCCTGGCCGGTGAGCGGGTGGGTGCGGGGCTACAGCGTGCAGCTCTGCGATGGGGATGCCGCCGGGGGAACCGCGCTGGCGCGCGGAATGGTGCACCATGTCGGCCTCGCGAACTACAGCCGGCGCGAGCTGCTCTATCCAATGGTGGAGCGGCTCATGGCGGTGGGGAAGGAGACCCCCCGAGTCTCGCTTCCGGGCGGCGTCGGCGTCCCGCTCGCGCGCGGCGACACGCTCGGCCTCTACTCCGCCTTTCACGATCTGGATGGCAAGACCGTCGAGCGCGCGTACGTCATCGTGACACTGCCGTGGATTCCCGCGGGGCACGCGCATCCGATCAACGTGATGCCGTTCTTTGCCGACGTGAACAGTGTCATCGGCGGGACTTCGGCGTGGGACCTTCCCCCCGGTCGCTCGGAGAAGACGTCCGAGTTCACGATGCCGCTCGGCGGATCGCTCCTCGCGCTCGGCGGCCATGTGCACGATTACGCGCGCTCGGTGCGGCTCGAGGACGCCGAGAACGGGAAGCTGCTCGTGCGGCTGGACACGAAGCTCACGCGCGATGGCCACTTGATCGCGCTCGGGAAGCGAGTATTCGGCTTTCACGAGGAAGGGCTGCCGCTGCTTCCCAACCATCGGTACCGCGTGATCGCGCGCTACGACAATCCCACCGGGCACGTGATCAAACAGGGTGGGATGGCCTCGATGGCCGGAGCGTTCGTGCCGGATGATGTGCGAGAGTGGCCGAAGCTCGATCCGCTCAACGTCGACGTACAGCGCGACATCGCGAGCGTGGGTGCACACGACATGGTGCAGTAGGGCCCTGCCGGAGAACGGCGCAGATGGAGCGGCGTAGCACGTCGATCCCACCGGGAGCGGGATGCGAGGGCAGGGTGCGAACTCGGCGTTCCCCCTGCAAACGTGTCGTACGGTACGCTACTATACGCAATGCTGCGGGGAGGAGTCGAATTCGACTCCCCTAGAACGCACTGCCGTAAGATCCCTCGTGCGCCGGCGCCGACGGTCGCCACCCACACGCGCACATCGCCCCGTCCCACGTCCGTGGTAGTGGGAACAGAGGCACCATGCGTCGACTTCGCATAGGAATTCTGGACCTTGTTGCGCGCGCCCCTTCCACCGCGCTCTGGTCCAGAATCATGAATCCCAACTTTGCCAGCGTCATGCCCCAGGCAATCGCCGTCTGGTGCGAGCAGGATGGACACGACGTCCATTACGTCTGCTATACCGGCGCCGAGGTGCTCTCCGATGTGCTGCCAAGGGACATCGACGTGCTGTTCGTCGGCGCGTTCACTGAAGCCGCGCAGCTCTCGTACGCCATCAGTGCACTGTTCCGTGCGCGCGGGGCAATCACCGTGCTTGGCGGACCGCACGCGCGCTGCTATCCCGAAGATGCCTCGCGCTTCTTCGACTATGTGCTCGGCTTCACCGATCACGAGACCGTGCGGGACGTGATCCGGGAGCGAGCGCAGCACCGGCCCATGGGCACGCAGATGAGCGCCGCCCGTCAGCCGAAGCAGCTGCCCGGGGCACAGGAGCGCTGGAAGTTCATCGCGCCCACGCTCGAAAAGGCGAAGATGTTCAAGCTCGTGCCGATGATCGCGAGCCTCGGTTGTCCGTATACGTGCTCGTTCTGCATCGACTCGACGGTCGACTACCAGGCAATGTCGTACGATCAGCTCGGAAAGGATCTCCGTTTTCTTCGAACCGTGATGGACAAGCCGCGCGTGGGCTGGCAGGATCCCAATTTCGGCGTGCGCTTCGACGAGATGCTCGGTGTGATCGAGGAGGCCGTGCCTCCCGGCAGCGTGCATTTCGTGGCGGAAAGCAGCTTGTCGCTGCTATCGGAGCCGCGACTGCAGCGGCTTCAGAAGAACGGATTCCTCGCGATGCTTCCCGGCGTGGAGTCGTGGTTCTCGCTCGGCAACAAGTCACGCACCGGAAGTACCTTCGGCGAGGACAAGGTGCGTCAGGTGGCGGAGCACGTGAACATGATCCTGCGCTACATCCCGTACGTGCAGACGAACTTCGTCTTCGGCCTCGACTGCGACGAGGGTCCCGAGCCGTTCCGGCTGACGAAGCAGTTCGTCGATCTCGTGCCGGGTGCCTTTCCCGCGTATTCACTCCTCACGGCGTTCGGACGCGCGGCGCCGCTCAATCTCGAGTTCCAGCGCGCTGGACGGGTGCTCTCGTTCCCGCATCACTTTCTGGACAATCACGGCGCGATGAACGTCCGGCCGAAGAATTATTCGTGGTCGGGCTTCTACGAGCACATGATCGACCTCACGCAGCACTCGTTCTCCATGCGCGCCGTGGCGCGCCGCCTGAAAGCGAACCGCATGATCATTCCTCGCACGTTGAACGTGATCCGCGCGTACGCAGGGGAAGGCCGGCAGCGACTCGTCTACTATCGCACGCTGCGAAAGCATCTCGAGGCGGACGTGCCGATGCGTGCGTTCTTCGAGGGTGAGTCGACGACGGTACCGAACTTCTACGTCGATCGCATTCGTGACGATCTGCGCGGCTACTGGAATGCGCTCCCGGCGGACGCGCTCTACCACGATCAGAACGCGTACCTGCGGAGCACGGAGAACCCGCTGCCGGTGAACACGCGACCGGCGAGGCAGGCGTCGGTCGGCCAACCCGCAACAATTCTGCAATAGACTCCGCCCTCGCTGGACGGTGATGCCAAACGGGGATGCCGATCGGCATCCCCGTTCTTTCATTCGGCCGAGGCCGAGGGCGTCAGGCTTCCTTCTTCTGTCGCTTGGGAGAGATCTCGAGCAGCGGCGGTGTGCCGTTGAGCACACATGCCTCGGTGATCTTGACCTCCGTGATGTCGTCGCGGCTCGGAAGATCGAACATGACGTCAGTCATGAGCTCCTCGAGAATGGCGCGCAGCCCACGCGCCCCCGTGCCCCGCTTGAGCGCGCGCTGCGCCACGCCGCGAAGCGCAGCCTCGTCGAAGGTGATCTTCACCTCTTCGAGCTCGAACAGCTTGGTGTACTGCTTCGTGAGCGCGTTCTTGGGCTCCTTGAGGATGCGCACCAGGGAGTCCGCGTCGAGCGCCTCGAGGGCGACGGTCACGGGAAGGCGGCCGACGAGCTCCGGGATCAGACCGTAGCGCAACAGGTCGTCCGGCTCGACGTCCGCGAAGGGGTTCTTCGCCAGGTCGCTCGCCTTGCCGTTCGCCAGCTCTTCCTTGGTGAATCCGATTTGCCGGCGCCCGGTGCGCGCCTCGATGATCTTCTCCAGCCCGTCGAACGCACCGCCACAGATGAAGAGAATGTCCTTCGTATTGATCTGGATGTACTCCTGCTGCGGGTGCTTGCGTCCGCCCTGTGGGGGAACCGATGCGACGGTACCCTCGAGGATCTTGAGGAGCGCCTGCTGCACGCCCTCGCCGGATACATCGCGCGTGATGCTGGGGTTCTCGCTCTTCCGCGCGATCTTGTCGATCTCGTCGATGTAGACGATGCCGCGCTCGCACTCGGCCACGTTGAACTCACCGGCCTGAAGCAGGCGCACGAGGATGTTCTCGACGTCCTCACCGACGTAGCCGGCCTCGGTGAGCGTCGTCGCATCGGCGATCGTGAACGGGACGTCGAGAATGCGTGCGAGCGTCTGGGCCAGGAGGGTCTTGCCGACGCCGGTGGGGCCCATCAGCAGGATGTTCGACTTGTCGAGCTCGACATCCTCGTCGCGCCCGCTGGTGCAGTTGATACGCTTGTAGTGATTGTAGACCGCGACCGCGAGTGCCTTCTTCGCCCGCTCCTGCCCGATGACGTACTGGTCGAGCACATCCTTGATCTCTTGCGGCGTCGGGACCTGGGTGATCGCCTCCGCGACCTCTCGCTCCTCGTCCTCCGCGAGGATCTCGTTGCAGAGCGAGATGCACTCGTTGCAGATGTAGACCGACGGGCCCGAGATGAACTTCCGGACGGAATCCTTGGATTTTCCGCAGAAAGAACAACGCAGGTGTTTATCGTGACTCATGGGCATCCGCGAAGCGAGAATGAGCGGTTCATACGGGGAGCCGGGCAGCAACAGGGCACGGGGAGGCGCTATTAGTTAACACGCCCCCCGCGAGCCGGTCAACGACTTGACAGGCTTGTGAATGATTTCACAAGACCGCCTTCTTCTCCGTGGTAACAAGTGCGCGTTCCTGGGCAATGACCGCATCGATGATGCCGTATTCCTTTGCCTCTTCGGCGCTCATGAAGCGGTCCCGATCGATGTCTCGCTCGATCTGCTCCACGGGACGCCCGGTGTGCTTGGCCATGAGCTCGTTCATCTTCGCGCGGAGATACAGGATCTCGCGCGCCTGAATCTCGATGTCGGCCGCAGTGCCCTGCGCACCACCCGAGGGCTGGTGGATCATGATGCGCGCGTGCGGAAGCGCCATGCGTTTGCCGGCACCGCCAGCCGCGAGCAGGAACGCGCCCATGCTCGCCGCCATCCCCATGCAGATCGTCCGGATCGGCGCATTGAGGAACTGCATCGTGTCGTAGATCGCCATCCCCGCACTCACGCTGCCGCCCGGGGAGTTGATGTAGATGTTGATGTCGCGCTCGGGATTGTCCGCATCGAGGAACAGCAGCTGGGCAATGATGATGTTGGCGACATCATCGTTGATCGGCGTGCCGAGGAAAATGATGCGGTCCATGAGGAGCCGCGAGAAGATGTCGTACGTGCGCTCGCCACGGCTCGACCGTTCGATGACGTACGGGGGATAGATGGACATCTGCGTTTCTCGTTCTGAGAGAAAAAGGTGAGCGTCCGGAAACCGGCGCTACGCGTGCTCTATCAGGTTCTTCTCACTCAGCCAGGCGAACACCTTGTCCTCGGTGATGCTCCGCTCGAGCTCCTTGAGTCGCCCGGCCTTCTGCAGCGACGCGTACACCTGCCCAGGCTCCGCGCCACGCTTCGCTGCCACGTCCGCCACCCGCGCATCGATGTCGGCCTCCGTTGCCGCGAGTCCTTCGCGTGCGGCGATCGTCTCGATCACGAGATCGCGACGAACCTGCCGCACGGCCATGGGTCGAAACTCGGAGGCGAACTTCTCTCGCTCGCTCTCGGGAATCTGATACGCCTCGCCGTACGCCTGCACGAGCTGGTTCACCCAGCTCGGCGGAACGTCGAACGGATTTGCGGCCAGCAGTTCATCGATCAGCTTCTGACGCACCTCCGAATCCGCTTCGTGCTCCGCGTGCTTCGCCAGATCCTCACGCACGGTCGCCTGCAGTGCGTCCAGTGAATCGAAGTCGCCCACCTCGCGCGCGAACGCGTCGTCGAGATCCGGGAGTGACTTGCGCTTCACGTCCGTAAGACTGACGCGCACCTTCTTGGTTTTGCCACGCTGGGCCTCGTCCGGGAAGTCATCCGGCCACTTGACGGGGCGCTCGGTCGACTGGCCCGGCGTCGTCTCCATGATGAGCTCCTCGATCCCGGGGATCGCCTGTCCGCCACCGAGTACGAGGCGATATTCCTTGCCCTCGGGCATGGTGCCATCGTCTTCAGCGGTCGCGAGCTGCACCGTGACCATGTCTCCCGGGATCGGACGCTCCGTCACCGGCGCCCATGCCGCGCGCTGATCGCGCAGGGTCTCCACCTGCTCGCGCAGCTGGTCGTCCGTGACCGGCTTCGAGGTGCGCGTGACCTTGAACCCCGACGTGTGCGGAAGGTCGATCGACGGACGCAGCTCGAGATGCAGCTGAAAGGTCAGCGGCTGTCCGTCTTCGGCCTTGAGGTCGTGAATGTGGGGCTGCGTCGCGAGGTCGAGCTTTTCGCGATCGAGCACTTCCTTGAACGCCGCCTGCACCAGTCCCTCGATGGCCTCCTGCCGAATGGCCGCCGCGAACTTCTTGCGCACCATGCCCGCTGGTGCCTTGCCGGGACGGAAACCGGGGAGACGCACCTGACTCGCATAGCGCTTTGCGGCGCGATCTTCGGCCTCCTGCACCTCGGGAAGCGGAACTGATACTTCGAGGAGTCGTTCGAGGCCCTCGGTCCTGACCGGCGTGATGTCTATCTGCATGGGGGAAAGATAACGCGTTCCCCGGCGCCCAAGCGCTAGCGCTGCGCTTCGGCTCGTTCGTGCGCCAGCGACCAGCCTTGATGGATGCTCTCCATCACCGAATCGGGA
>DATGDQ010000517.1:0-15832 GCA_035310785.1 Gemmatimonadaceae bacterium
TCACCGGATTGGGACCGGCACTGTCGTCCGCAGCCTTCCTCGTGGCAGTCACCCTTCTCGCGGTCGAGGCGCTCGCGCAGGAGGTGAGTCTCACGCTGGTGACCGCCCCTCTCGCCGCGCTGGTGAGCATCGGCGCCCTTGCCGCGCCGCTCGCGCCCGGCCCGGCAGTCTCGACTGCCGGGGGGCTCTGGCTGCATCTGCACATCGCGCTGAGCCTCCTCGGCTTCGCCGCATTTGCGACTGCAGGCGCGTCGGGGATGATGTACCTGCTCGAGCGTCGTGAGCTCAAGTCGCGTCGCTTCGGCGCGATCTTCCGGTTCTTTCCGCCGCTCGAGACGCTCGATCGCGTGAATCATCTGGCGATCGTGTGTGGATGGATCGCGCTCACGTTGGGCACCGCGCTCGCGGTCGGATACTCTCTCGTCTATCGCGACGCCGATCAGCTCAAGGTCATCTGGGGCATCACCGCGTGGCTCGCGGTCACCGCGCTCACTGTCGGGCGCGTCGTCGCCGGCTGGCAGGCTGCCCGCGCAGCGATCTGGTCGAGCGCATTCTTCGTCGCCGTCATCACGCTCTACGTCGCCTTCCGTGCGGTTGGACCGCGCTCCGGAGAATTCCTGTGAGCGAGCTGCCGATCATGCTGCACGGTGATGCGATCGAGGCGCTCATCGTGGGAGGCGGCCCGGTCGCGGCACGCAAGGCGCGCGCGCTGCTGATGGCGGGAGCGCGCGTGCGCATGGTGGCTCCGGAGTTGAGCGACGACGCGCGAGAGCTGGCGCTCGCCTACGACAAGCTGCACGTCGAGGAGCGTCCCTACTCAGCGAGCGACATCGGCAACGCACAGCTCGTGATCGCCGCGACGAGTGACCGGGCGATCAATCGGCGCATCGCCGACGATGCGCATGCGGCGCATCGGCTCGTGAACGTCGCCGACGACCCTGCGCGCGGTAACTGCCGCACCACGGCCACGCATCGCGCCGGCGATCTCGTGATCGGCATCTCCGCGGGAGGTGTGCCCAGCGCGGCAGTTCGCATCCGCGATTCCCTCGCCGCGAGATTCGATGATCGCTACGGCGACGCCGTCGCGGCGCTCGCGTCGCTGCGCCGACGGCTGATCGACGCGGGCGCCACGGAGTCGTGGAATCGTGCAGCCGAGGCACTCATCGATGATCGATTCTGCGAGCGCGTGGAGCGCGGAACGATCGACAGCGAGGTCGCCCAGTGGCGCTGATCGTCGCGGGCGTGAGCCATCACACGGCACCGCTCGAGCTTCGCGAGCGGCTCGTCGTGAGCCCCGCCGAAACCGATGCCGCGGCGCAGCGACTCCTGACGGCCTCCGGCGCGCGAGAGATTGTGCTGCTCTCGACGTGCAACCGGACGGAGGTCTACGGAGTGGAAGGCGACGAGGATGCCGTCCCCGCCATCTGGAGCGCGTTCTCCGCGCTGCTCGGCCAGGACGTCGCGCCCTTCGGGTACGTGCGCCGCGATCGCGATGCGGTGGCGCACCTCTTCCGCGTGACCGCCGGTGTCGACTCCATGATCCTTGGCGAGGCACAGATACATGGTCAGGTTCGCGACGCCTGGGAACGAAGCCGCAGCGCGTCGGGCGCGGTGCTCACTCGTCTCTTCCAGACCGCCCTCATGGTCAGTGGGCGGGTGCGAAGCGAGACGGACATCGGACGAGGTGCGGCCTCGACGAGCTCCGCGGCGGTGCAGCTCGCATCGAAGATCTTCGGATCGCTGCATGGCCGCCACGCCATGGTGCTCGGCGCGGGCGAGATGGCGGAGCTCGCGCTCGAGTGTCTCGTCGGTGAGGGAGTACGGACGGCGATCGTCGCCAATCGCACCCACGAGCGTGCGATGTCGCTTGCCGAACGTTATCGTGCGGAGGCGTTGCACTACGACGAGTGCTGGCAGCGCGTCGCGGATGTCGACTTGCTCATCTGCTCCACCGCGGCCCCTCACGCGATCGTCGGAGTCGAACAGATAGCCGGATCGCTGCGGGAGCGCGGCGATCGTCCGCTCTGCATTCTCGACATTGCGATCCCACGTGATGTCGATCCCGCAGTCGGCGCGCTTGGAAACGTCTTCCTGTACGACCTCGACGATCTGCAAATGGTCGCGACGTCGAACAGCGAGCGCCGGCGCGAAGAGCTGCCGGCCGTCGAGGGGATCATCGGCCCGGAGGTCGAAAAATACTGGGAGTGGCTCGCGGGACTGGCTGCGGTCCCGGTCTTGCGCACGTTCCGCTCCGAGATGGACCGGCTGCGCGAAGCGGAGCTGGCAGAAACGATGCGAAAGCTCGAGCATCTCTCGTCGCGCGACCGCGAGGCGATCGAACATTTTTCGAGGGCTCTGATGAACAAGTTCCTTCACGAGCCGAGCGTGCGCCTGCGCGCTGCGGCTGCGAACGGCAGAGGACTGGGGGTAGTCGACGCGCTTCGCTACCTCTTCGATCTGCGGGCTTCGGACGCGTCGCGCAAGGACAGCGCGCCCGACGCCTCTTCCTCGAAGGAGAGCTGAGATGCCGCGTCGCGCGCTCGTCACCGGCGGTGCAGGCTTCATCGGCTCGAATGTCGCCGACCTCCTGATCGAGAACGACTACTCGGTGACCGTCATCGACAATCTCTCCAGTGGCAAGCGCTCGCAGGTGCCGAAGGCTGCCACGTTCAAGGAGCTCGATATCTGTTCCACCGCCGCGGCCGCCCTCGTGCGCGAGGGGAAGTTCGATCTGATCTGCCATCTCGCAGCCCAGATCGATGTGCGGAAGAGTGTCGCCGATCCTGCAGGCGATGCGACGCTCAACATCGGCGGCTCGCTCAATCTGCTCGAGGCGGTTCGTCAATCGGGACACGCGACGCGCTTCGTGTTCTCGAGCACGGGTGGCGCGGTGTACGGTGATCTCGTCGAGCCCCCGACACCAGAGGAGGCGCCGAAGGATCCGCAGTCACCGTACGGCACCGCGAAGTTCAGCGTGGAGCTCTACATGGGGTACTTTGCACGCGTGCATGGCTTGGACTGTGTGGCGCTGCGCTACTCGAACGTCTATGGTCCGCGGCAGGATCCGCATGGGGAAGCGGGCGTCGTCGCCATCTTCTGCGATCGCCTCATCGACGGCACGCCGCTCACGATCTACGGCGACGGGGGCCAGACCCGGGACTACGTGTTCGTGGGCGATGTCGCACGCGCGAATCTCGCGGCGGCTACGGTCCGGCTTCCACCTCCGACCAACGTCGACAGCCGCGCCTTCAACATCGGCACGAGCATCGAAACCGACGTGGTGGAGCTGGCGACGCTGCTGAAGGACGTGTCGGGGGGGTCGTCGGAGCTCGTGCATGCGCCGGCGCGCGCGGGCGAACAGCGGCGCTCCGCGGTGCGCGTCGACAAGGCGGAGAAGGTGCTCGGCTGGAAACCGAAGGTGACGCTCCGCGATGGACTTCGCGATACATATCACTGGTTCGCCGCTCGCCGCACTGGAGAAACCGCATGATGCACGGAATGCTGATGCAGGTGGGCGGTGCCGTACCGACTTCGGCGATCGACATGGTGCGTCAGGCCTCGTTGGTGACGAGGATCGTGCTGGTGTTCCTCCTGATGCTCTCGCTCGTGAGCTGGGCGATCATGCTGGCGAAGTGGATCGAGTTTCATCGCGTGACGAAGCGCGGACGCGAGTTCATCTACGAGTTCGAGCGCACTCCGTCGCTCGACTCCGCCGCCGGTTTGACCCGGCGTGCGAAATCGAATCCGTTCACGCGTGTGTTCACGCGCGCCGTGAACTTCTTCGCGGAGATGAAGCCGGGTGCCCTGCGCGAGGCGTCTGCGGCCCCGCTGCGCGGCTCGCAGGTGGAGGCGCTCCGGCTCGTGCTCGAATCCGAGAGCTCGGCGCAGCGCGATCAACTGTCGTCGTACATCCCGTGGCTCGCCACGATCGGCTCGGTCAGCCCGCTCGTCGGTCTGCTCGGCACCGTGCTCGGCGTCATCGATGCATTCGTCGGCATCGCGGTGAAGGGCTCGGGCAATCTGAGCGCGGTTGCGCCGGGCGTTGCCGAGGCGCTCACGGCGACGGCCGCAGCACTTGCGGTCGCGATCCCGGCGGTATTCGGCTACAACATCTTCGCGGCACGCCTGAATCGCCTGGAGAGTGAGCTCGAGGGGTTCGGAACCGAGATTCTCGCCATGATGGTGCGGGAGGGACGGATCTAGATGAGCAGACGCTCGCGTGCGGGCCAGCTCCCGCTCAACGCGGACATCAACGTCGTCAGCCTGATCGACGTGATGATGCTGCTCATGGTGATCTTCATGATCACCGCGCCAATGATGCAGGGCGGCGTGGACATCGCGCTTCCGCAGGCGCAGGCGCGCCCACTCGAGGCGAAGAATGGACTGGTGGTGACGATCGATCGTGCCGGCAACATTCTCGTCGACGAGAACAGGCTGCGCTACGATGAGTTTCGCGCGAGCTTCAAGGCGCTCGCGGCGCAGCGCGGACACGGCGGCATCTATCTGCGCGCGGACAAGGGAGTGCCGTATGGGACGGTGGTGCAGGTGCTCGCCGTGATGCGGGCGGCGGGTGTGGGTGATGTGGGGCTCGTCGCAGAGCCCGAGGCGATCGCGCGGTGAGTCTGTCGCGCGCCGAGGGTCGCTCACGGCTCGCACTTCCACTCACCTTCTCGACGCTCGGACACGCGGCCGTCGTCGCGGCGCTGATCTTCGTGCGCCCGGCTCCCCCCCGGCAGATGCCACCCATGTATCGCGTCAACATCGTGGCCGCCCCTCCGGGTCCGCGCGCGGAGGGTATCGTCGTGCCGCCGGCGACGGCACCCCCGCGGCCACCCGCACCCGCGCCTCCGCCGCCTCGCGCACAGACTCCGCCCAAGGCGATGCCGATGCCCACGAAGGCGCCGGCGAAGACGGTTCCTCCGGCGACGCCAACGCCCGTGCCGACCGCCACGCCTCCCAAGGCACCGCCCCGACAGGCCGGCGGCGGACCGACCGGCGACAAGGGCACCGACGTCGCCACCGTTCGCACGGAGGGCGTCGACTTTCCATTTCCAGGTTATCTGGAGAACATCGTGCGCCAGATCGCGAAGAACTTCGGCGAGCACCGGAACACGAACGCGCGCGCGGAAGTACAGTTTCTCATTCGGCGCGACGGATCTGTGAGCGCGATCTCTTTCATTACGCGCTCCGGCGACTACTCATTCGACCTGGATGCACAGGGCGCGGTGGAATCGGCTGGAAACAGCCGCGCCTTCGGTCCGCTGCCCAACGGTTTTTCCGACGACGTCCTGCCGGTCATCTTCAGCTTCGACCCCGCGGTGGTTCATTGACACTCGAATCGCACTCACTGTCGTTCGCGCGCGCTCGACTCGCGCCCCTCGCCGCCACGGCCCTGTTCGCGCTTCTCGCGGCTCCATGCCTCGCCCGCGCGCAGGACACCACACACGCGGTGCGAATCGGGCTCACCTACCAGCCGGGCACGAAGCCAGGGGTGATCGTGCTCGCCGTGCGCGGCGCCTGGGGCGACAGCGTACAGGGCATCATCGCGCGTGATCTCGATTATGGGGACCGCGTGAATGTCATCGGTCTTCCCGGTACGCCGGCGGCCACTTCGCTACAGTCGCTCGGCCCCAGCGTCAGTTATCCGCTGTGGAAGACGCTGGGAGCCGCCGCGGCAGTGCAGGCGACCGTGACCAACACGGGCGTACATGTCGCAGTACATGATGTGACAGGTGCTAAGATAGTTCAGGTAGCAGACTTCCCGCTTCCACCTACGGGCGGTTCTGGGGACTGGCGATTGGCGGTTCACGGCGTGTCGGATGAGATCGAGCAGTGGATCACGGGCACGCGCGGCGTCGCGCAGACGCGGATTCTGTTCGTACGGGGAGGTCGCGTGTACGTGGTCGACAGCGATGGATGGGGGGAGCGTCAGGTCAGCGATGCCGGGCTGGCACTCTCGCCGGCGTGGTCACCCGATGGGCACACCATCGCGTACAGTGTGTTGGGGAGCCGCGGCTGGAGCATCGTCACGAAGGATGTGACGGGAGGCGCCGGACGAACACTCCCGTCCACGACGACGGGACTCAACACCACACCTGCGTTCTCGCCGAGTGGCGGGTCGCTCGCGTACTCACATGGCGACGAGGCCGGCACCGATTTGATGCTGGTGGATCTCGCAGGCGGCGCGCCGAGCCGCATCACGGTGGGGCACGGGTCCGACAATACGTCACCGGAGTTCAGTCCGGACGGGCGACGGATTGCCTTCACGTCAGGGCGCGCGGGGCACCCGGAGGTATACATTATGGATGTGGACGGCTCCAACGTCGAACTGCTCACCCCATTTAACTTTGGCGATCAGAACTATCGCTCGAATCCCGACTGGGCCCCGGACGCGCAGCACATCGCTTTCCAGTCGCAGATCGGCGGAGTGTTCCAGATCATGGTGATCTCGCTGCGTGATCGCTCTGTGAAACAGCTGACGAGCGAAGGCGTCAATGAGGATCCGGCATGGGCGCCGGATGCTCGTCACCTGGTGTTCACGTCCTCGCGCACGGGTGTCAAGCAGCTGTTCATTCTCGATTCGGAATCCGGGCGCGCTCGCCAGCTCACGCATGCGGGCGGCGCTCGTCTGGCGGCATGGTCCCACTCACTGGGACGCGGTCGCTGAGCACGCCCGCGCGATCGAGCGCGCGTATCGCACGTTGCGTCGTATCGACTTACACTTGTTCCTTCTCTGGAGAGACCCCACTATGAACGCACGCTCGCTATACGCTCTCTCGTCGGTCGCCGGAGTACTGGCGCTCGGCGCTTGCCACAAGAAGGTCGCGCCCGCGCCGGCGCCCGCACCGGCCGCTGCCCCGGCGCCGGCCCCGCCGCCACCTCCGCCGCCACCGCCGCCTGCTGCCGGACCCACCAACGATGAAGTCATGCGCGCACGCGAGGCCGCGCGCGCGTCACTCACGGCTCCGATCTATTTCGATCTCGACAGCGACGCGCTCACGGATGCCGATCGCGCGGCACTCGATGCGAAGGTCGGAATTCTGAATGCGAGCAGCGGGGTCAAGATTCGCGTCGCCGGCCACACCGACGAGCGCGGCTCGGACGAATACAATCTCGCACTCGGGCAGCGCCGCGCGGCGGCCGCGAAGCGATATCTGACGCAGCACGGCGTACCCGATGCGGTGATCGACATCATCAGCTATGGCGAGGAGCACCCTGCCGTGGAAGGGCACGACGAAGCCGCGTGGTCCAAGAATCGCCGCGATGAGTTCGAGGTCACCGCGGGTGCGGACGCGATCAACCCGGCCGCCCGATGATGCGCGGCGTGCGGTGCCTGATCCCGCTCGTGCTGCTCGCGACCGGCGCGTGCTTCGCCACACGTGAAGATGTGCAGGCATTGCACGCCGATGTGCAGTCGCTGCGCTCGGACAACGCGCGCAGCGACTCCGCACGCCGCGCCGCGCTCGATCGCGTCGTGACGTCACTGAACATCGTCCGGGATTCACTCGGTCTTCTGAGCACGCGAGTGGTGAAGATGCAGGGCGATGTGCGGGGCGACCTGTACAACGTGGGTCAGCAGCTGCTCCAGATCCAGGAGCTGACGGGACAGAGCCAGCAGCGCGTGCAGGAGCTGCGCGCGGCGCTGGAGGCGCGGCAGTCGGACATACAGTCGTCGACGGCGCCATCGAATGTGACCCCGCCTCCCAGTGCGGCCGGCGCAGCGCCCGGCGCCACGAGCGCGCCTCCGAGCGCGTCGCCGACTGCTCGCCCCGGTGCGACCACGCCTCCCGCGCCTTCGGGCGCCGGTACGCCGGGTCCGAACCAGCTGTTCCAGATCTCTCTCGAACAGCTGCGGCGCGGATCTCCGGGCGCCGCACGCACGGGACTGCAGACGCTGCTGCAGCAGTATCCGACGTCTGATCTGGTCCCCGATGCGCAATTTTATCTTGGTGAGGCGTACCACCAGGAGGGCAATGCGGCCGGCGCAGACTCCGCGTACGCGGCGGTGGTGTCCGGCCATCCGAACTCGCCACGCGCGCCGACGGCACTTTATAAGCGTGCGCTGGGTATGGAGGAGAAGGGAAATGTCGTTGGCGCTCGCGGACTCCTGAACGATCTCGTGACGCGCTACCCGCGCTCGGATGAGGCGGCACTCGCGAAGGAACGGCTTCGTACGCTCAAGTAGCGGTCATCTGGATTCACATGCAGGAACAACGACGTGCCGCAAGCGATGAGATGCCGTTCCTCGATCATCTCGAGGAGCTCAGATGGCGCATCATCTGGTCGCTTGCGGCACTCATCGTTGCGGTTGGCATCGCGTTCTGGGTGTTGCTGCAGTTCGATGTGATCGGCCTGCTGGAGAAGCCGATCGTGCCGTATCTGAACGGGCGCCACCTCGTGTACACCCATCCCGGCGATCCGTTTTCGATCGTGCTCAACGCGGCGATTGCGCTCGGCACAGCGCTCGCACTGCCGGTCGTCCTCTACCAGATCTGGGCGTTCATCTCGCCGGCATTGCACCGGCACGAGAAGCGGCTGGTCATGCCGATGTTCGTCTTCGCGACCTTTCTGTTCGCGTGCGGCGTGGCCCTCTCGTGGTTCGTGGTGCTTCCTCTGGCGCTCCCGTGGCTCATGGGCTTCGGAGGCCCGTCGCTCGATCCGATGATCACGGCGTCCGAATATTTCGGCTTCGCGATCAGCATGACACTGGCGTTCGGCATCTGCTTCGAGCTCCCGATCGTGATCGTCTCGCTCGCGCTGCTCGGCATCGTGACGCCGCAGTTCCTGAACAAGTTTCGACGTCATGCGATCGTCGTGTGCGTGATCATCGGAGCATTCCTGACTCCGGGTGATCTCGTCTGGACGACGCTCGCGATGGCCGTTCCGCTCTACTTGCTCTACGAGGTGAGCGTGGTACTGACGATCGTCATCTATCGCCGGCGGCTGAATCGGGAGGCGGCGGTCGAGGCGCAGGTCACGGCGTGACCGCGCGGCTCATCGTGTGCGCGCTCGCGCTCGCGGCGGCACCGGCGTTCGCTCAACAGACGCCGCCGCCCATCACCCTGCCATCGCAGTATCCCGGCGATACGGGGTACACGCGTCAGCGCCGCCTGCAGCCCTCGCGCAATCCCGCCGATTCCGCGCGCGCCGACAGCCTGCACGCGCCGCGCATTCTCGTGGAGTGGCCGGACCCCGATTCCACGATGGCGGCCCTGCTGCAACGCACGGGCTACACGACCACGCGCTATCAGAGCACGAATGCACAGCTCAACTCGCGGAAGCACGAGCTCAAGCTCTCGGGAAAGGCGGCCGTCGAGCGTGTGCAGACCACGCTGGTGTCGGACACGATTCTGTACAACGACTCGCTCCGCGTCATGCGCGCGACCGCGCCGATGTCGGACACGATCTATCTGCGTGATCCGTCGCAGGGCACCGCGGACCTGCTCGCGCTCGGACGCCTCGAGTACGATCTCCGCCGACACTTCGGTCTCGTCAATCAGTTGAGCACGTCGTCCGCGCAGAGCGGGCAGACGTGGTATGTCTATGGCCACGCGGCGGCCGTGAAGGGAGACACGTCGGGCAAGGGACACAGCATCTCGTACGCGCAGGACGCCCAGATCACGAGCTGCGACTTGCCCGATCCGCACTATCACTTCCAGTCGTCGGACGTGAAGATCATCAGCAAGTCGCTCCTGGTGGCGCGCCCCGCCGTGCTCTACGTCGGCGACATCCCGGTGCTCTGGCTCCCGTTCATCTTCCAGGACATGCGCTCCGGGCGCCGCAGCGGAATCATCCCGCCGCGTTTCGGCATCACGGACATCGTCCGCACGTCACCCGACTACGTGCGCTCCGTGGAGAATCTCGGCTACTACTTCAACATCAACGACTACATGGATGCGCTGGTCTCCTACGACTGGCGCAGCGGCACGAGTAGTCAGGCCGGAGACTTCGGCTACAACAAGTTCAACGGGGAATATCGGTACCGCTGGCTCAACCGCTTCGTGAGCGGCGGCATTCGCGCGAGCTACTGGACGTACAGCAACGGCGACAAGACGATCGGATTCAACTGGGCGCACTCGCAGCAATTCTCGCAGAGCAGCAGCCTGAACATGAATCTGAACTACACGAGCAACACGCACGTCTATCAGCAGGATGCGCTGACGGTGGCGCAGGCGCTCGCGGCCATTTCGTCGCAGCTCTCGCTCACCCAGAAGCTCGGGCCGTTCAACGTCACCGCGGGTGGATCGCGCTCGCAGTACGCGGGGCGCGATCTCGTCAACCAGGATTTCCCGAATTTTTCGGTGACGGCCCAACCGATCAATCTCGCGAAGTGGCTGGCGTGGACCCCGACCTTGTCGGTCGACAACAATCAGGCGTTCAACCTCGACAACAGCGCTGTGTTCCGGTATTCCACGAATCCGGTGACCGGAGCGCTGGACAGCACCAAGGTGAAGGCGAACACGCGCGCGACCACGGCAAACTTCCAGACGCCCTTTCGCATCGGCCGGTTCGTGCTGAACAACAGTGTTCGCTACAACGATCAACTCAACGATCTTCCGACGACGGTCACGCAATTCGACTTCGTGACTGGTGCGCAGACCGGCTCGCGCACGTACGCGAACTTCCGCAAGACGCAGCTCGACTGGGACACGCAGTTCTCGCTTCCGGGAATTCTCCAGGGCACCTGGAACGTTGCACCATTCGTCTCACTCGCCAATGCGGACGGAAGCTACGCGTATCTCGTGCGCACGACGTTGACGAACGGCCAGTGGGTGCATCAATCGAAGCGCGTCCAAACGGGCATTTCGGCGTCTCCCACGTTCTTTGCATTCTTCCCCGGCTTCGGACCGTTCTCCCGGCTGCGACAGTCGATTCAGCCGAGGCTGTCGTTCGCGTACGCGCCGGCCTCGAACGTGAGCGATCAGTTCCTCACGGCAACGGGACGCACGCGCGCCGGCTACCTGGGCGGATTGCGCCAGGAGACGATGCAGTTCCAGTTCAACCAGACGCTCGAGGCAAAGCTCCGCTCGAAGTCCGACACCGCACCGGAGGGCGGCGAGAAGATCAGTCTGCTCAGGATCAACGCCTCACCGATCGACTACGATTTCGAGGTGGCGCGGCGCACGCATCGGTTCGGGGTCACGACGAATTCGTTCAGCTACACGCTGCAATCGGATCTGCTGCCCGGCTTCGACTTCTCCTCGAATTACTCACTCTTCCAGGGTGACCCGCTGAGCGACACCGCCAAGTTCAAGCCGTTCCGTACGGGCCTGACGGCGACCTTCTCGATCGGCAAGAACAGCAATCCGTTCAAGACGCTGCAGCGGATCTTCGGCGGAGGCGCACCGCGCGACACGTCTCCCGTCGGCGCGAACCTCACGGGGAACGGGATGAACGGCACCGACGCGACCGGGATCAACGCCCTCCCTGCAACGGCGGGCTCCGTCGGCTCGCGGTATCCGTACGCGATCAATGCCAACCAGGGATGGAATCTCCAGGTCAGCTTCACCTCCTCGCGGTCGCGTCCGATCTCCGGTTCCAACGTTCGCGTGCTCGACGTGCGCGCGCTGTGTCGGCCTTTCCTCGTGGACCCTATCTCCTACCAGCGATGCATCGCCAACCCGCCGCCGACGGACACGGTGACGTCGCTCGTCGGTGGTGCGACGCAGTACGTGAGCCCATCGCAGAGTACGCTGCGCGGCAATCTCTCCTTTCACATCACGCCGCGGTGGTCGATGCAATGGACCACGGGCTACGATTTCGAGTTGCACCAGTTCTCCGATCACGTCGTGAGTCTGCAGCGCGACATGCACGATTGGCGCGCGATCTTCGCGTTCACGCAGGCGCCGAACGGAAACTTCGCGTTCAATTTCTACATCTCCCTGATCGCGGAGCCGAACCTCAAGTTCGATTACAATCGGCGAACGTACCGGCCGCAGGAGAACACTCCGTAGGACAGAGCTGCTGGCCGACCACGTGTTTCTTTGTGCGGCCAGCCTGCTGTCCTCTTATTCGGACAGTCGGGCCTGACGCCATGTCGTAAGAGACGGCGAGACATAGAGTTAACTCTTCGGGCCGCATGGCGCGTCGCGTGCAAGTGGCGTCTGCATCACCTCCCCCGGAGCTACTGATGCGCCCCGCGCTCGCACTTCCCCTGGCCGTTCTGGCGCTCGCCGCCTGTTCGTCGGACTACGGCACCGGTCCACACGGCGGCGGCGTGCTCGAAGTTCCCGAGACGCTGGTCTCCGTCTCACTGAACACAGCGATTGAGCTGTCGTGGGATCCGAACGCACGTCTGGCGAGCCCCAACCGCTTTTCGCATTACAACGTCTACTCGACCTCGTACGATCTCGACCGGAGCGTCTGCGATGACGCGGGCTGGGCACTCGAGGGGACGTCCGTGTCGGAGGACTTCCTCGTTTCGGGGCTGACGAACGGCGTGCCGCTCTGCTTCGCGGTGAGCTCCGTGAGCACCGGCGGCGACGAGAGCGCCGTCTCGGCGTACCGGAACGACACGCCGCGCTACGACGCGCGGAACGTGCTCGTCTCCACCGCACAGACGGATCTCTCCACGAGCGGATTCCGATTCGACTTCGGCGGCTCGTCCGCCTTGGGACAGGTCGTCTCGGGGAATCGCAGCGACATCGACTTCCGCGTCGACCGGCACAGCGATGGCTCGATCTGGCTGACGACAGTGCGCAACGGCACGAGCGTCGTGCTCTACAGCCAGGATCCGGTCACCGATCTCACGTCGATCGACATCGCGCCGCTCAACGGATACGTGACCGGCTCGATCGAAGCCGTGCCGGGCTTCGCGTACGTGTTCGAGACGCAGCTCAGCGACGGATTGCATTACGGGGCGGTGCGCGTCACGCACACCTCGCACGACTACGTGATTCTCGACTGGTCGTATCAGACCGATTTCGGCAACCCGGAGCTCAAGATCGTGCGGTAGCCGGCGGGGGGTCCTCGCTCGTAGCTTTGGCGCATGAAGCAGCGCATTCAGCTCGACGGGGACTCGCTCACGCTGCGTGATGTGTGGCTCGTCGCGCACGGAGATGGAGAGGTGGAGCTGGCGCCGCATGCGCGATCGAAGGTCGCGCAGCGGCGCCACTTCGTAGACGAGATCGTGCGCCGCGGCGACGTGGTGTACGGCGTCACGACGGGCTTCGGGAAGCTCTCCGAGATGTCCATACCGCTCGACCGGCTGGGCGAGCTTCAGGTCAATCTGGTGCGCAGCCATTCCGCCGGCGTCGGAGCGCTGCTGCCGGAACGGGAGGTGCGCGCGATGATGCTCCTGCGCGCAAACGTGATCGCCAAGGGATATTCAGGAGCGCGTGCGGAGCTCATCGATCTGCTCGCGGCCATGCTCAATGCGGGTCTCTATCCCGAAGTTCCGGAGCAGGGAAGCGTGGGCGCGAGTGGCGATCTCGCGCCCCTCGCGCATCTCGCCCTCACGCTCATCGGCGAAGGCGTGCTGCGTCGTGGAAGCAATGCCGGCGCCGCGCTCGCGATGCTCGAGAGCGCAGCGCTCGCGCCCGTGGTGCTGCAGCCCAAGGAAGGGATCACGCTCATCAACGGCACCCAGGCGCACACCGCGGTCGCGGCCGTCGCCCTCATGGACATCCAGCGTTTGTGGCGCGTGGCGCACGCCGCCGGCGCCATGTCGCTGGAAGGGCTGATGGGTACTCCCGACGCCTTCGACGAGCGGATTCAGCACGCGCGCGGCCAGCTCGGGCAGCAGCGCTCCGCCGCCTTGCTTCGCCGTCTCCTCGCCGACAGCGAGATCCGCGAGTCGCATCGCACCGGGGATCCGCGCGTGCAGGACGCCTACGCGCTTCGCTGCATGCCGCAGGTGCACGGGCCCGTCCTCGACGCCATGCAGTTCGCCGAGTCCCTCGTGTCGCGGGAGCTGAACGCGGCCACGGACAATCCGCTCGTCTTCGATGACGGCACGCTCATGAGCGGCGGCAACTTCCACGGGCAGGCAGTTGCGCTCGCGCTCGACGTACTCGCGATAGCGATGACGAATCTCGCGACGATCGCCGAGCGGCGCGTGGATCGGCTCGTGCATCCGGATTTCAATCAGGGGCTGCCGCCCTTCCTGAGCGCCGAAGCGGGAGTGAACTCCGGCTTCATGATGGCGCAAGTCACCGCGGCGTCGCTCGCGAGCGAGTGCAAGGTGCTCTCGCATCCCGCGAGCGTCGACACCATTCCGACCGACGGCAACAAGGAAGACGTGGTCCCCATGGCGATGGGCGCCGCCTGGAAGCTTCGGCGAATCGTCAACAACGTCGCGCACATCCTGGCGATCGAGTTGATGTGTGGCGCCCAGGCCATTGATTTTCGCGCCCCGCTCCAGCCCGCGAAGCGCATCGCGCGCCTGCATGCGCACGTGCGTGAGCTCGTTCCGCATCTCGAGCGCGATCGCGTGCTCAGCGACGACATCGCCACACTGCGCGCCGCGATCGCCACCGGCGCCTTCGATGACATCACGCACTTCGACGATGAGCCGCCTCCTTCCACCTCGATGTTCGTATGAGCGCAACCCTGCTCGATGCCCCGGCCGGTCCGCGCCCCGTGCGCGCCCCGCGCGGCAGCACGCTTTCCTGCAAAGGCTGGCAGCAGGAGGCCGCCCTCCGGATGCTGATGAACAATCTCGACCCGGACGTCGCCGAACGCCCCGATGATCTCGTGGTCTACGGCGGTACTGGGAAGGCAGCGCGAAACTGGGAGTGCTTCGATGCGATCGTGCGCTCGCTGCGCGCGCTCGAGAACGATGAAACGCTTCTGGTGCAGAGCGGCAAGCCGGTCGCCGTCTTCCGCACGCACGCGAGCGCCCCGCGCGTGCTCATCGCGAACAGCAACCTCGTGGGCCGCTGGGCCACCTGGGACGTGTTCCGCGAGCTCGAGCGCAAGGGACTCACGATGTACGGACAGATGACCGCGGGCTCGTGGATCTACATCGGCTCGCAGGGCATTCTCCAGGGAACGTTCGAGACCTTCGGCGCCGTCGCCCGCCAGCACTTCGACGGATCCCTCTCGGGTCGCTTCGTGCTCAGCGCCGGCCTCGGCGGCATGGGAGGCGCGCAACCGCTCGCCGCGACGATGCAGGGCGCCGCGTTCCTCGGCGTCGAGGTCGATGAGTCGCGCATCGCAAAACGAGTCGCCAGCGGTTATTGCGACCGCAGCACGCGCAGCCTCGACGAGGCGCTCGCATGGATTGCCGCCGCCCAACGCGCCAGAGAGCCGTTGTCGGTTGGACTCGTGGGGAATGCAGCGGGAGTGCTGCCGGAGCTGGTGCGCCGGGGAGTCACGCCGGACGTGCTCACCGATCAGACGAGCGCGCACGACATGCTCAATGGCTACGTGCCCAAGGGGCTGTCGCTCGCCGAGGCGGCAGCGCTGCGCGCCAGCGATCCGTCCGAATACGTCGCGCGCTCCACGGCAAGTGTCGTGGTGCACGTCGCTGCCATGCTGCAGATGCGCGAGCGCGGTGCGATCACGTTCGACTATGGCAACAACATTCGCACCGTCGCGCACGACGCCGGTCTCGCCCACGCATTCGATTTCCCCGGCTTCGTGCCCGCGTACGTGCGCCCGCTCTTCTGCCAGGGCAAAGGCCCGTTCCGATGGGTCGCGTTGTCCGGCGACCCGAAAGATCTCTATCGCACCGATCAGCTCGTGCTCGAGCTCTTTCCCCACGACGCGCAGCTCGCGCGGTGGATCACGCTCGCGCGCGAACAAGTGCACTTTCAGGGGCTTCCGGCGCGGATCTGCTGGCTCGGGCAGGGCGATCGCGCGAAGTTCGGCGTGGCGCTGAACGATCTCG
>DATGDQ010000518.1:0-16953 GCA_035310785.1 Gemmatimonadaceae bacterium
CGTGAGTGTGTGGAGAGGGCCGCTGCCGTGATCCCGTACACGGATCTGCCGTGGGCGCTCTGGGCAGCGCCGGCGCTCGCCGTCGGTGTCGCGCTGCTCGTGCTGCTCTCGTATCGGCGGCGCGCGCATCGCCTGCGCAGGCTCGCCACCACCGAGCTGCTTCCGCGCCTGGTGCCGCCCGCCTCGGCGCGGGCGCCCTCGCTTCGTGCCGCGCTCCAGTTCGCGGCGGTGCTGTGCGCCGGAATCGCGTTCGCGGGGCCGCGTTGGGGGACCGAGCAAACGCTCGAGCGCGGCAGCGGCGTCGACATTGTCCTCGCCCTGGACGCGTCGCTCTCGATGCTCGCGACCGACGCGCGCCCGAATCGTCTTGAACGTATGAAGGAGGAGGCGCGGCGGTTGCTCGCGCTCTCCGGCGGCGACAGGGTGGGCCTGCTCGCGTTCGCGGGTCGCAGCTACATCCTGACACCCCTCACCGTCGATCGCGGGGCGCTCGAGCTCTTTCTCGACAATCTGGATCCGTCGGTGGTGGGGCAGGCCGGCAGCTCGTTGTCTCGTGCAATTCGCCAGGGTACAGACTTGCTCGTCGCTACGCAGACGACGAGTGATCGCGCGCTGATCATCATGAGCGATGGGGAAGCGTTCGAGCCGGCAAGCGAGATCACGGCCGCAGCGGCACACGCGGCGGAATCGGGTGTAACGGTCATTGCGGTGGGGTTCGGCACCGAGCAAGGCGCGACGATCCCCGTGCGCACTGCACAGGGCACTCAGGCCAAGCGTGATGAGAATGGGCAGATCGTGACGACGCGCTACACTCCGGAGTTGCTCAAGGATGCGGTGACTGCCGCGCACGGCGTGTTCATCGACGCTGCCGCGACGGACAAGGCCGCGCGCATTCGCGGCGCGCTCGCGATGCTGCGCCGCCAGGCGCGCGAGAGCGAGAGCGAGACCGCACGACGCGCGCGCTTCCAACTCTTTCTCATCCCTGCGCTCCTCCTGATGCTGGTCGACACCGTGCTGAGCACGCGGCGCGGACGCCGTCGGCGCGCGCCCGCTGCCGCGACGGCGACGGCGCTCGCGCTCGTGATGCTCCTCGTGCCTGCCACGGTGCACGCCGAGACCGGCGACGCGGGCGACAAGCTGTATCAGGCGGCGCGCTATCCGGAGGCAGCCGCCGCATACCAGCGAGAGATCCAAGAGCACGCGGATTCCCCGCGCCTCGAGTACAATCTTGGCACGGCGCTCCTGCAGGCCGGGCAGCTGGAGGACGCCGTGGCGGCGCTCGAGCGCGCGGCTACGACCGCCACTTCGGAAGATCTGCGCTACAGCGCGCTCTATAACCTCGGGCTCTGCTACCTCCGTCAGGCGCGCGATGCCAAGTCCGCAGAAGCGACGAATGCCTACGCATCCTCGGCGGATGCCTACAAGCGCGCGCTGCAGCTGCGACCGAACGAAATCGCTGCGAAATGGAATTACGAGCTCGCGTCGCAGGAGAAGTCGAAGTCGTCGAGCGGCGGGAGCAGCCAACCGCAGCAGAAGCAGCAGGAGAAGCAGCAGCCCGGGAGTCTGGACAAGCGGCAGGCCGAGCAGCTGCTCTCGAGTGCGCAGCGTGAGGAGCGGGACGTGCAGGCGAAGAAGCAGCGCGAGAATCAGCCGGAGCGGCCGCCGGCGGGGAAGGATTGGTGATCGCCGCACTCGTCGCGATCCTCGCACAGCTCGCCGCTCCGCAGCGGAGCGCGCGCGAGCTCGCACCCCGCGATACGCCGGCGATCGTCACGCGCGCGCGCATCGACACGAGCACGCTCGTGAACTTTCGCGTTCTCGTGCAGCCGGAAACCGTCTACGTCGGGCAGCAGGCGAACTATCAGCTCGGCGTGTTCCTCGACGAGACCGTGCGCGACCGGATGCGGAGCATGGAGGCGCTGGCGCCCGAAATGCGCTCGATGATGGCATACGAGCCCCCATCGCCGCTCGCGGGGTTTCCGCTTCGCAATGCGTCGGGGCATCGCTACGAGGCGCACGTCTATCAGCGACCGATCTTTCCCCTCAGTGCCGGACGGGTCGCGATCCCGCCCGCTCGCCTGCTGTACGCAATGCCACTCTCCTACAGCTTCTTCAGCCGTGAGGAGAGCTTCGAGCTGCGCAGCGACAGTGCCGTCGTGGTTGCGCTCGAGCCACCGCGCTCCGGACGTCCCGCAGACTGGACGGGCGCCGTGGGCATGCTTCGTCTGAGCGCCGCGGTGGACAGCGCTGCGGCGCGCGTGGGCGACGCACTGCGTCTCGTCGTCCGCGTGAGCGGTGAGGGGAACGTCAAGCTCTTCCCGCGCCCAGCGCTCACGCTGCCGTGGGCGTCCGCGACACCCGAGGGCGAGCGCGTGACGATGTCGGCCGACTCGATGCACATAGGCGGCACGAAGGAGTTCGATTGGGTCATCACCCCCCGTGTACCCGGACGCGTGGAGGTGCCGCCGGTACGCTATCCGTATTTCGATCCGTACGCGCGCCAGTATCAGGTGGCCGAGAGTGCACCGGTCGCGCTCTACATCGCAGCGGGCGCGCTCGCCTCGGCGGATACGAGCACCGTGAGCACGGCGCCTCGCTGGATGCTGCGCACGGCGTACCGTGGCGCGCTGCCGCCGCCCCTGTACCGGTCCCCCACGATCCTTCTCGCGCTTCTCCTGCTCCCGGTACCGGTGCTCCTGCTCGCGAGCACGCGGCGCCCCTCGAAGAGGCGTCGTCGCGCCGTGCCGCCGGCGGTGACGCTGCGCGCCCTCGCCCGCAGCGAGGCCACCGTGCGCGAGGCACGCACCATTCGGCGCAGCTTCCTGAGCGCCGTCGCGGATCGCCTCGGCGCCACCCAGACGATGCTCGCCGAGCCGGCGACGCTTCGTCACGTGGCCGTGCGCGCCGGCGTGACGCCCGAGACCGCGGATCGCGCGGAGGCGTTCATGGCCGAGCTCAATGCGGCGGCGTTCGATATCGACGGTGCGTGGACCGGGAACGGCGTGCAGCGCGCCTACGATCTGTACCGCGCGATCGATCGCGAGGCGCGCGCACGCCGTTCCGTGCGCGCCTCACGTGCGGCGTCCGCCAGCCTCGCGCTCGTGCTCGCACTTGCGCTCGCAGCCGGCGCGCGCGCGTCGGACAATGCGTACGCGCTCTTTGCACGCGGCCTCGACGCGTACGCGCACGGGAAGTACGCGAGCGCGACGAACGATTTCGCGGTGCTGGCCGCGCACGAGCCGCGCGCACCCGATGCGTGGGCGAACATGGGCACGGCGGCGTATTCCGCGGGCGACACCGTGCGCGCGCTCGTCGGCTGGCAGCGAGCGCTGCGCCTCGAGCCTCTCGCCACGGACGCGCGCGAGCGACTCGACCTGCTCTCGCCCACGGCCCCGTCGTCGTTCGGCTTCGTTCCGGAGATACCGCTGCTTCCACTCGCGGTGTTCGCAGCCGCACTGTGGGTGTTGGCGTGGCTCTCCCTGGGATGGCAGGCGAGAACGCGCGGTGCCGCTGCGCCTCCGCTTCGCGTCGCGGTGCCGGCCGTCGCCATGCTCGTCGCGCTCCTGTTCGCCGGTGCGACGTTTCTGCTCGACCGGCGCATCAACGCCACTGATTTGGCGGTCGTCGCTCGCGATGCGCCGCTGCACGTGCTCCCGGCGCTCGGGTCCGATCGCGGGTCGACGCTGCGCACCGGAGACATCGCGCGCGTGCTCGAGGCCGACGGTGCGTGGGCGCGCGTAGCGGCGGACGGAGGACGCCAGGGCTGGATGGACGCATCCGCGCTCGCTCCCATTCCGCACGACTGACGCCCATTCGCCGCGAACGATAACTTTGCGGGATGGCCCGCATTGCAGTGCTCGCGCGAACCGTCGTCGATCAGATTGCCGCCGGCGAGGTGGTGGAGCGCCCTGCGTCCGTCGTCAAGGAGCTCGTCGAGAATTCGCTCGATGCCGGCGCCAGGTCGATCGACATTGCGGTCGAGGATGGTGGCCGGGCCCGCATACGCGTCGCCGATGACGGGAGCGGGATGGAACGCGATGACGCGGTCCTCGCCCTCGCGCGCCACGCCACGTCGAAGATTCACGCGGCCGACGATCTCGTCGGCGTCAGCAGCTTCGGATTTCGCGGTGAGGCGCTCCCCGCGATCGCCTCCGTGTCCGAGCTCGAGGTCGAAACTGCACCAGCCGACGGGGCGGGCACGCTCATTCGCGTCATCGGCGGCGAGACCAGCGATGTTCGCGATGCGGCTCGCCGACGCGGCACGACCGTCACCGTTTCGCGCCTCTTCTTCAACGCACCGGCACGACAACCCTTCCTTCGTTCGGCGCGGTCCGAGTGGCGCGGGATCAGCGAAGTCGTCACCGCACTCGCACTCACGCGGCGCGACGTGCGCCTCTCCGTTGTGCATGATGGAAAGCAGGTCGTGGCGCTGCCCCCCGCGCCGTCTCTGCAGAGTCGACTCGCGGGACTCTGGGGCGCACCGTTCGCCGAGCGACTCGTGTGCATGGACGATGTGCATGGCGCAATTCACGTCTCGGGACTGATCGAGCGACCCGCTGATGTCGGCACTGCCGGCCGGCGGCTCTTCCTCACCGTGAACGGCCGCGCCATTCGCGATCACGGGATCGTGCGCGCGGCCGAGCAGGCGTACCGGTCGACGATTCCAGCCGGCGCGCGCCCCACGCTTTGTCTCGATGTCGTGATTCCAGCTGACCTCGTCGACGTGAACGTGCATCCGATGAAGGCCGAGGTGCGCTTTCGGGACCGATGGGTGGTCGAGCGCGCCGTGGAGCACGCCGTGCGTCACGCGCTCGGGGGCAGTGCGAGCGCAGCCACCGTTGGGCCTCGCTCGTGGCCCGTTCCATCGGTGTTCGCCGCGCCATCGCCCGTTGACGTCGAAGTGCTCTCGCCTCCGGCGCCGGTCGAGGAGGGGCTGCTCGCCCCGCAGTCGGGCGACTTCGTGTCGGCGGCCGACAGCTCGTTCGCTGCGCCCACCCCCGAGGTGCCGCCCCTCGTGCAGCTCGCACGCACGTACCTCATGTTCGAAGGCGACGGTGGCGTCGTCCTCATCGATCAGCACTCGGCGCACGAGCGCGTGCTCTACGAGCGCTTCATGCGCACGCTCGAGCGGGGAGAGACGCCGTCACAGCGATTGCTGTTCCCGATCACGCTCCACCTCGGGCCGGCGGAGGGAGAAGCGTTCGAGGCGCATCAGGAGCTGTTCGCGAAGCTCGGCTTCGAGATCGAGGGATTCGGCGGACACACGCTCATTGTGAGCAGCGTGCCGATGCCGCACCCGCGCTTCGATGCGCCTCGCTGTCTGCGCGAGACGCTCGACGCGCTGAGCGGCGATCGCACGGCCGGCGTCGCAACGCGTCATGAACGACTCGCTGCGACGCTGGCGTGCAAGGCGGCGATCAAGGCGGGAGACACGCTGTCCCCGGGCGAGATGCGCGCGCTCTTCATCGCGCTCGCGGCGACGACGCTGCCCGCGCACGATGTGCACGGTCGCAGCACGATCGTGCAGCTCCCGTGGGACGAAATCGAGCGACGATTTGGCCGACGCTGAATCGCTCCGGATCATCTGCGGCCCCACGGGCGCCGGGAAGTCGGCGATCGCGATGGCACTCGCGCGCGCTCATCGTGTCACGATCATCAGCGCGGATTCGCGTCAGGTGTATCGCGGATTCGACATCGGTACCGCGAAGCCATCGGCGGAGGAGCAGCGGGTCGTGCCGCATCGCGGCATCGATGTGGCCGATCCGACGGAGAGATACTCGGCCGCGCGCTGGGCGGAGTCCGCGCGGCTCTGGATCGAGGAAGCGCGCGCAGCGGCGCGCACGCCGCTCGTGGTCGGCGGTGCGGGGCTCTACCTTCGCGCGCTCACCGAGCCCCTGTTCGACGAGCCGCCGCTCGATCCTGCGCGTCGGGCCGCACTCGATGTGCTGCTCTCGTCGTATTCCGTGTCCGAGCTTCGGCGTTGGTGCGAGCGTCTCGATCCCGCGCGCGCGCATCTCGGACGCACGCAGCTCCATCGCGCGATCATCGTGACGCTCCTTTCGGGGCGGCCGATGTCCGAATGGCACGCGCGCACGCCCCGCGCGGCGGGACTCGCGGCACGGTATCTTGTCGTGGATCCCGGTGCAGAGCTCTCGGCGCGTCTCGATCGACGATTGACGACGATGCTCGAGATGGGCTGGGAGCGTGAAGTCGAAGCGCTGGCACACAGCATACCGGCGCACGCGCCCGCGTGGAACGGCACGGGCTATCGCTGGATTCGTGCGGCGGTACTGAAGGAATGTTCGCGTACGGATGCGATCGCACACGTGCGCGTCGATACGCGTCAGTACGCCAAGCGACAGCGCACGTGGTTCCGGCACCAGCTGCCCGCTGCGAGCGTTACATCGATCGATCCGGGCGCGCCGGAGGCGCTGGAGCGCGCGAGGAGCTGGTTGGTTTCGGCAAACGACGGAGGAGTGCGGGCGTGAAGATCGGCATCACTTGCTATCCCACGTATGGAGGGTCCGGCGCCGTTGCAACCGAGCTGGGCATCGCGCTCGCGGCTCGCGGACACGAAGTCCACTTCATCACCTACCAGCAGCCGTTCCGGCTTCGCGGCTTCACCCCCGGCATCTTCTATCACGAGGTGGATGTCGTTCGCTACCCGCTGTTCGAGTATCCCCCATACGATCTCGCGCTCGCGGTGCGACTCCACGAGGTCGTGCGCGACCACGAGCTCGAGCTGGTGCACGCACACTACGCGATCCCGCACGCCACGAGCGCGTGGATCGCTCGCGAGATGCTCGAGGACTCGGGAAGCTCGGTGCAGATCATCACGACGCTGCACGGCACGGACATCACGCTGATCGGCCAGGACCCATCGTTCCGCACGATCACCAAGTTCTCGATCGAGCGCTCGAACGGGCTCACGGCGGTCTCCGAATATCTGAGACGCGAAACGATCTCCACGTTCGGCTGCAATCAGTGCAAGGTGGAAGTGATCCACAACTTCATCGATCCCTCCGTCTACACACGCGCGCGCTACGCGCAGGTGCTGCGCCAGCAGGCGGGTGAAGGGAAGCGCATCCTGCTTCACGTGTCGAACTTTCGGCCCATCAAGCGTGTGCGCGATGTCGTGCGAATCTTCGCGGGAATTCAGCGGCAGGTGCCAAGCGTTCTCTTCATGGTCGGCGATGGCCCGGATCGCACGGAGGCCGAAGAGGAAGCGCGGCTCCTGGGCGTCGATCGCTCCGTCTATTTTCTTGGCAAGCTCGACTCCGTCGCGCCGCTGCTCGCGAGCGCCGAGCTCTTTCTGCTGCCCAGCCTCAACGAGTCGTTTGGATTGAGCGCGCTCGAGGCGCTCGCGTGCGGCGTGCCGGTCGTAGCGACGCAGGTGGGGGGGCTTCCGGAGGTCATTCGCGAGGGCGTCACAGGCGCCCTTCGCCCAGTAGGTGCGGTGGAAGAGATGGTCGAAGCGGGCGTCGCGATTCTGGGCGACCGGGATGTGTGGCGCGCCATGAGTGATGCCGCAGCCGCGGATGCGCATGCGCGCTTCGCGATCGACAACATCGTTGCCGAGTACGAGAGCTTCTATGCGCGCACCCTCGCGGCGCGCGATTAAGGCCGCGCTGCGGCTGGTGCGGTGGGCCAATGCGCTCACCGCCGCAGCCGGAGTCGTCCTCGGCGCCTGGTGGGCAGGGTGGGCGGGGTGGGGCGGCACGCCGCGCGTGCTATTGGCCGCGATCTCCGCCATCGGGCTCACGGCCGCAGCGAATACCTGGAACGATCTCGTCGACGTGTACATCGATCGCTTCGCGCATCCCGGGCGCCCGCTCGTCACCGGAGCGCTCACGCTTCGCGCAGCCGATCGCATCGCGATGCTCGCCGCGACCTGCGCGGTGATCGCAGCCTCCGAGGTGAGCGTCGCGCTCGGCATCGTCAGCGTGGCGGTGCTCCTGCTGATGCGTCTCTACAGCCCGTGGATCAAGCGTGCAGGTCTTGCCGGGAATCTTCTCGTGTCCGTGCTCGCGTCACTGCCGTTCGTCTACGGCAGCTACGCGGTGGGACATTGGGAGCGCGGCGTCCCCCTCGTGCTGATCGCGATTCCGCTCCACCTCGCGCGCGAGCTCGCGAAAGATCTGGACGACCGCGAGGCCGATCGCGGCATGCGTCGCACGCTTCCTCTCCTGCTCGGCGTTCCGGCCGCGCGCGTCGCCATCATCGCCGCGCTCCTGGCGTCCGGCATCGCGCTGGCGTTCGGACTCGCACCGCTCGTTCGGTCGCCACTGCTGCTGTTCGCCGCGCTCGTCCCCGCGATGATCGCGCTTGCATTGGCGACCGCACGGGCCGTCCGCGGTCTGCCCGGCAGCCCGGCGTTCTTCAAGCTCGCCATGGTCTGCGCGATGGCCGCGCTGCTCGTCGCGCGGGCGTGATCCTTCCTTTCTCACACACGCACAGGTAATGACGGCTTTTCAGGCGCTCGTGCTCGGCATCCTGCAGGGGTTGGCCGAGTTCCTCCCGATTTCGAGCTCTGCGCATCTCGCGCTCGCCCCATGGGCCTTCGGCTGGCCCGAGCCGGGCCTCGCCGTCGACGTGGCGCTGCACGTCGGCACGCTCGTCGCCGTGCTCGTGTATTTCCGCGAAGAGTGGATCCGGCTCGTCGCGGCGGCAATCGACATCGTACGCACGCGGCGCGTGCAAACGCTCGAGCAGCGACGCGTGATCCTTCTCGTGATCGCGACGATCCCCGGTGCGATCGCCGGCGTGTTCCTGAACGACTACGCCGAGTCCACCTTCCGCTCGCCCGCTCTCATCGGGAGCGCGCTGGCGGCGATGGGCATCGTGCTCTGGGCGGTCGATCGCACGCGTCCCGAAACGCGTGCGCTCGACTCGATGGGCTGGCCCGAGGCGCTGCTCATCGGCATCGCGCAGGCGGCTGCCCTGTTACCGGGCGTCTCTCGATCCGGAGCCACCATGACCGCTGGGCGCGCCCTCGCCCTCGATCGCGCGAGCGCCGCGACATTCAGCTTTCTCATGAGCATGCCCATCATCGCCGCTGCCGCCGTCTTCAAGGTGCCACATCTGCTACGCTCCGGCGGCGCCTCGCTGCCGCTGCTCGTGGGCGTGCTCGCGTCCGCGGTGAGCGGTTGGCTGGCGATCGCGATCGTCATGCGCTACGTGCGGTCGCACAGCTACGGCGTGTTCGCCGGCTATCGCGTCGTGCTCGGCGCCGCCGTGCTCGTGCTCTTCTTCGTGCGCGCCCGTGCCTGAGTCGGTCGTCGCCCGCCACTACGCCGGCGCCGACGAGGTCACGATCGCCGCGCGATGCGACGTGCCGCGCGTCGTGCTGTTCGGCGAGGTGACGTCGACGCTCGACATCGCGCATCCGCTCGCGCGTGAGGGCGCGCCCGAGGGCACGCTCATTCTGGCCGAGCGACAGACGGCGGGGCGGGGGAGAGGTGGACGCGCGTGGGCCTCCGACGATGGTGCGGGCATCTGGTCGACGCTCATCGTGCACCCCACGGACGACGCAGCCCTCGAGGTGCTGTCGCTTCGCGTCGGACTCGCCGCCGCCGGTGCTCTCGACGCGTTCAGCGATGGCGACGTGCGCGTGAAGTGGCCGAACGATCTCATGCTGCGCGATGGCAAGCTCGGTGGCATTCTCATCGAAAGCCGCTGGCGCGAGGAGCGGGTGGACTGGATCGCGATCGGCATCGGCATCAACTGCCGTGTTCCGCGCGACGTTCCGCACGCGCGCGCCCTGCTCGCGGGCGTCGATCGCATCGACGTGCTCGCCTCACTCGTGCCGGCGATACGCGCCGCGGCTGCGTCACGCGGTGCGCTCACCGCGCGCGAGCTCCGCGATTTCGAGCGACGCGACTGGGCGCGGGGCAAGCGGTGCACCTCCCCCGCCGCGGGCGTGGTGCTCGGCATCGATGCACGTGGCGCACTGCTCGTGCGCACGCGCACCGGCGATGTGGCCGCTCGCAGCGGCTCTCTGCTTCTCGAGGAGGATCCGTGATTCTCGTCTTCGATATCGGCAACACCGAGACTACCATCGGCGTGTTCGAGCAGAATGATCTTCGTGCGCACTGGCGACTCACGACGGCGGTCGAGCGCACGCCGGACGAGCTCGGGCTACTGCTGCACGAGCTGCTGCGCGCGGGGTCGCTCGAGCGCTCCGCCATCACGGGCGCCGCCATCGGGTCCGTCGTTCCATCCATCACGGGCCCGCTCGTCGAGGCACTGCAACGATGGCTCGGCGTGTCGGCGCGCGTCATCGACGCTCGTGTGGGGCTGCCCATCACCCTGCAGGTGGACGAGCCCCTCACCGTCGGTGCCGATCGCATCCTGAACACGCTGGCTGCGAGCCGCATGTACCATTCGGATACGATCGTCGTCGACCTCGGCACTGCGACCACCTACGACTGCATCACCGCGGACGGTGTCTTCCTGGGCGGCATTATCGCGCCGGGGCTGCGCACGAGTGCGGACACGCTGATCCGTCGCACGTCGAAGCTTCCCGCGACGGAGCTGGTTCCACCCGCGCGCGCCATCGGCACGCGCACGGAAGAGTGCATTCGCGCGGGCGTGCTGTTCGGTGCCGCGGACGCGATCGACGGGCTCGTGCGCCGCATCAAGGCGGAGTGGCCGACCACGCGTGTGCCGAAGGTCGTCGCCACGGGTGGCCTCGCACCGCTCGTCACCTCGTTGTGCAGGGAGATCGATCTCACCGAGCCCGATCTCACACTCTACGGTCTGCAGATCGCCTTCGCGTTCCTCGAGCAGGCGTCCAGGGCGTGAGCGGTGCCGCGCGACAGGCGGCGGAACAGCGCACGCTCCGGCGCATCGGTTATCGGCTGATCCCCGGCAACGGATTCGACTATCTGCTCCACATGCGGCCGCGCGAATGGCCGATCATGATCGCCCACACCTCGCTTGGCTTCTTTCTCGCGCGCGGGCTCACGGGCGGCGCATCTGCCGCTCACAGTCCGGCGCTGGGTACGGGCCTTGTCGCGTGGGTGCTGCTGCTCAATGGGGGCACGCTCGCGATCAACAGCGCCTTTGATCGGGACGACGGTGACATCGGTTATCTGGATGACCCCCCACCGGTGCCCCGCCACCTCGCGTGGTGGGGCTTCTTCCTGATGCTCGCAGGGCAGGCGGTCGCGTTCTCGCTCTCGCGCGGCTTCACGATCGCATACGCGCTGTGCTTCGCGATGTCGCTGCTGTACAGCGTTCCGCCGGTGCGGCTCAAGGCGGTGGCCGGCGCGGACTGGATCATCAATATGATCGGGTTCGGCACATTGACGCCGTATGCGGGGTGGGCGCTCACCGGACTTCCGCTCACGCGCGCGGGCGCATGGGCACTGGGCGGCTTCGCACCGCTCTTCGCGGCGCTGTATCCGCTCACCCAACTCTATCAGCTCGAGGAGGATCGCGCGCGCGGCGATCGCACGCTGGTACTCGCACTCGGCGTGCGCGTGAGTCTCGTCGTCTCCATCGGCGCCATGCTGCTGGCCTTCGCATGCTTCGCGAGAGCGGCGCATCTCGCGCGACGCATCGATGCGACCGGAGTCGTCGCATTGATCATCGCCGCCGCGCTGTGGATGGCGGTGTTGGCTCCCTGGGTGGTTCTGGCGCCGCGCATGACGCCTGCGGCGCACAAGCGCGGCATGTACGCGGCGCTCCTCGCGTGGGCGTGTACCGATGTGGCCGTGCTCCTCGCGACCACCTGATTCGAAGAACTCGGCTGCAGCGCTTCGGCCGACCCACGGCTCGCTCGTGTGCCGTCTGGCGCTACCAGCTCGCCGCTCCTCTCTGCCAAAGTCGCAGACGAGGTCGTCGACCGTTTGTCAAAACGACGGGTAAATATCTCGTAACACGTTCATTTTGGCCAACTTAGAAGGGAACGTCTCGTGCTTTCCCTGCGGTTGACTCACGACGGGGGAGCGTCTAGCTTACGCGTGTTAGCACTCTCCCCTGGTGAGTGCCAGCAGTTCTTCGTTCCGCAGCAAGGTCGAACTCACAACTGAAGGAGAAACGCGACTCATGGCTACTAAGAGCGCGGCAGCGTTGAAGGTCAGTCCGCTCGCCGATCGTGTCGTAGTGAAGGCGCTGGAAGAGACGGAATCGATGCGCGGTGGTCTCTACATCCCCGATACCGCCAAGGAAAAGCCGCAGCAGGGCGAGATCGTCGCCGTTGGACCGGGCCGCTTCGAGAAGGACAAGCGAGTTCCGATGGAAGTGAAGGTTGGCGACAAGGTGCTCTACGGAAAGTACAGTGGCACCGAGGTCACCATCGAGGGCGACCAGTACCTCATTCTCCGCGAGTCTGACGTTCTGGCGATCATCTAATCGCGTTTCGCGGGCACGTCTCTGCCGCATGTGATTCGCTATTCAAAACCTCATTCATCCGAAAATCATATGGCTAGCAAGGAACTGCATTTCGACACCGATGCGCGCGCGGCGCTCAAGCGCGGCGTCGACCAGCTCGCCGAGGCTGTGAAGGTCACGCTCGGCCCGAAGGGACGAAACGTCGTCATCGACAAGAAGTTCGGCGCGCCGACGGTCACCAAGGACGGCGTCACGGTTGCGAAGGAGATCGAGCTGTCCGATCCGCTCGAGAACATGGGCGCGCAGATGGTGAAGGAAGTCGCGACGAAGACGTCGGACATCGCCGGTGATGGCACCACCACCGCCACGGTGCTCGCGCAGGCGATCTTCCGCGAAGGTCTCAAGAACGTCACCGCCGGATCCAACCCGATGGCGCTCAAGCGCGGCATCGATCGCGCGGTTGCGACGGTCGTCGAGGAGCTCAAGCGCATCAGCGTTCCGACGGCCGGCAAGAAGGAGATCGCGCAGGTCGGTTCCATTTCCGCGAACAACGATCGCGAGATCGGAGATCTCATCGCCGAGGCGATGGAGAAGGTCGGCAAGGATGGCGTGATCACGGTCGAGGAGGCACGCGGCCTCGAGACCACGCTCGAGACGGTCGACGGCATGCAGTTCGATCGCGGCTATCTCTCCCCGTACTTCGTCACCGATCCGGAGAAGATGGAGTCCGTGCTCGAGGACGGCCTCATTCTCATTCACGACAAGAAGATCGCCTCGATGAAGGATCTCCTTCCCGTGCTCGAGAAGGTTGCCCAGATGGGCAAGCCGCTCCTGATCATTGCGGAGGACGTCGAGGGTGAGGCGCTCGCGACGCTGGTCGTGAACAAGCTCCGCGGCACGCTCCGCGTGTCGGCCGTGAAGGCGCCGGGCTTTGGCGATCGTCGCAAGGCGATGCTGCAGGACATTGCGGTGATCACGGGCGGCCAGGTGATCTCGGACGAAGTCGGGTTCAAGCTCGAGAACACCCAGATCACCGATCTTGGCAAGGCGAAGCGCATCGTCGTCGACAAGGACAACACCACGCTGATCGACGGTGCCGGTGAAGACGACAAGATCAAGGGCCGTATCGCCGAGATCCGCGCCGCGATCGACAAGTCGACGTCGGACTACGACAAGGAGAAGCTCCAGGAGCGTCTCGCGAAGATCTCCGGCGGTGTGGCGGTGATCAACGTCGGTGCCGCGACCGAGGCCGAGATGAAGGAGAAGAAGGCTCGGGTCGAAGACGCGCTGCACGCCACGCGCGCTGCGGTCGAGGAAGGCATCGTCCCCGGCGGCGGTGTTGCACTCATTCGCGCGCAGAAGGCGCTCAAGGCGCTCAAGCTCGACGACAGCGAGGAGCAGATCGGCGTCGACATCATTCGCAAGGCGATCGAGGAGCCCCTCCGCATGATCGTCCAGAACGCGGGTGGCGAAGGCTCGATCGTCCTCGAGAAGGTTCGCGCCTCGAAGGATGACAAGTTCGGCTACAACGCCCTCACGGACAACTACGAGGATCTCGTCGCCTCGGGCGTGATCGATCCCACGAAGGTGACCCGCACCGCGTTGCAGAACGCGGCGTCGATCGCCGGCCTGCTTCTCACGACGGAAGCGATCATCGTCGAGAAGAAGGAAGAGAAGTCGGGTGCTCCGGCCGGCGGCCCTGGCGGCGGCGGCATGGGCGGCATGTACTAAACGCGCGCAAGTGTCGCGCAGTGTGAGAAGCGGGGGTCCGAAGTTCGGGCCCCCGCTTCGCATTCTTCCCCATCCTCATCCTGCATGTCTCGTGCGTTTCGCCACATGCGCATGACCGTGCCGTACGGGCGGCGTCTTGCCGCCGCGATGCTCTCGAGTTGTGCTCTGTCTGGCGCGCTCGCCGCGTGCGCGTCGAGGCGAGAGCGCATCGCTGAAGCGCACGTGGATGCAGACACCACGGCGCCCGCATACGTGGCAGATCTTCCTGCATCCGCCTTTCGCAACGCAAACGGCAGTCCGCGAGTGCGCGAGGACCAGTACGCGTTCGTGCGGCGGCGTCTCGTCCCGCTGCTCGAGCAATGGTCGCGCGATTCGCGTCTGGGCATCGATCCCGCGTACGCGACCGCGCTCGTACTCAAGGAGAGCGGAGGCGACACGCTCGCGGTGAGCGGCGCACCCGCGCTCGGGCTTGCGCAGCTCACGGCATCCGCGGACTCCGACATGCGACTGATGGTGACCGAGTACCACTTTCAGTGGATGGCGCCCGAGGTGAATCGCTGGCCCCGGTACGCTCCGGTGCACGCGTCTGGCGCCACCGCGCCGCTCATCGACTCGCTGCTCAGGCGCGGCGCGGCGAGCTCGCGCAACGAGTATCTGTTCGATCCCGCCATGAGCACGCGTGCGGCCGTGTTCTGGATTCGTTTGCTCGAGAACAAGTGGACCACGGATTTCTGGCCTGGCGGATACGGACCATCGGTACGTGGTCGACTGAACGGGGGAAAGCCGCTCACGCAACACCAGATGTTCGACCTCGTAACCGTCAGTTACAACAGGGGTTACATCGAGGTGAAGGCGCTCGTCGATCGCTACGGCGCGAGCTGGACCTCGCACCTTTCGGAGCTCACCGGAGGCAGGGCGGAAGCAGCCGATTATCTCGAGCGAGTGCGGGCGTACACGACGCTGTTGCAGGGAGCGGTGCGAGACTCGTCGATGAAATGAGATCGCGTGGAGACAGCCTGCAACTTTTCCGAGGGGCATCACGTATTACGAATGCGGGCCCGGAACCCGTGTGCACGACGCAATCAAATCGAAGAGAAAAGAGCCGTTCGCCCGTGGTGTGCGCTCACAGTTACTGGGTGTGTTCCTCCTTGCCCCCGTGAGATCACCTTCCAAACCTCGGACGAACGGCTCTTTCGTGTGCGACGCGCCGATGCGCCACGCAGAGAGCGTGCAAGAAATCGGCTAGCAGGTCACAACTCGAGCGAGAGCTGGCCTCCGCTCGGCGCCGCTGACCCGCGGCCCGCGGTGAACGGACCGCAGCTCGCGCCCTGCGACGCGGCCGACATCACGCCGCGAAATCCCGTCCGCGCGAGCGCGTCGCGCATCGCGCGCAGCGCTATCGTCGGATCGTTACAGCGTTCGCTCAGGTGCGCGAGCACCAGCTGCGCCAGCCCCGCGTGCGCACAGTCGCGTGCAAACATCCCCGCGCGCCGGTTGCTCAGGTGACCGTATGCGCCGCCGATGCGCGCTTGCACCGACGGCGGATATGGCCCGGCTCGCAGCATCCCTTCATCGTGATTCGACTCGAGCACGAGAATGTCGAGTCGATCGAAGGTCGTGCGGTACGACGCGGGAACGTGTCCGAGGTCGTACACGATGCCCGCGCGCGTTCCGGTCGAGCGCGCAGTCGCGACCACCGCCACCGGCTCGGTTCCGTCATGCGGCGTGCGCACCGTCCGCACACTCAGGTCTCCCAACTCGAGTGTGGCACCGGCGACGAATGGTCGCGCGCAGATCTCCTTGAGCAGCGGGTATCCTGCGATGGTTCCCGTGCTCGCGTACACGTCCCACTTCCATCGCTTCGCCGCAGCGCACACCCCGCGCACGTGATCGTTGTGCTCGTGCGTCACGATCGCACCCTCGATCGAATCGCCGCTCACGCCGATCGCTGCGAGTCGCTTCGCCAGCTCGCGCACGGGGAAGCCGGCATCGATGATGACGCGTGTGCTTCCGCTCTCCACGAGCACCGCGTTTCCCGCGCTCCCGGTGCCCAGCACCCACACCCGCATCTACGCGCTCCTGCTCTTGGCGTGCGACGCGCTCAGTTGTCGACGCGCGCGCTCACTCAACGCGACCGACCGGCGCGACATGACCCGTGACGCGATGTCGAGAAACTTCGGCAAACGAAACTCCGTCACCTGCTGACCATCCAACCACGAGAAGGGTGGAACATACTTGGGCGGCATCCCGGACCCGAACACGTTTGCGCCCGCGCCCACGACCGTACCCGTGGTGAGCCGCGTTCCGATTCCGGTCTTGGCATGGTCGCCCAGCAGCGTTCCCAGCTTGTTCGCGCGAGTGTCCTGAATTCCATTCGGCGTCCACAGCTGCACCGAGCCGTAGGTGTTCTTCAGATTGCTCGTGATCGTCCCCGCGCCCAGGTTCACCCAGCGCCCCAGATACGAATGGCCGACGAACCCCTCGTGTCCCTTGTTCGAGTAGGCGAGCACGATCGTCTCGGAGATCTCGCCGCGGATGACGCTCCACTCCCCGATCGAGCATCCGCTCACGCGATCGCCGAGCACGTTCGCATTCTCGAGCACTGCACACGGACCCACGAGTCTGGTGAACGCGCGCACGTGCGCCCCGCGTCGCACGAGCACGGGACCGCTCGTCACATCGAACACGACCTGCGGCTCGACATGGGCGCCACTCTCGACGAACAGCTGGTCGCCGCCGATCACGATCGCACCCTCCGGCATCGAACACGACAGATGCGGACCCAACGCCTCGATGTCCTCGCGCAGCTGCGGCCCGAGCTGGGTGATGAGCTCCCACACGTGGTGCACCCAGCGCCCTGGAATGTCCACCACGCGCGTACCGGTC
>DATGDQ010000519.1:0-7232 GCA_035310785.1 Gemmatimonadaceae bacterium
AGTCTTTCGAATTCCGGTCTCGCTGCGCACTTCGCACGCGACACGTGCGTGCGCTCGCACTGCTCGCGATGACGCTTGCGTGCACCGCGAGTCCTCTCGCCGCTCAGCTGCGCAGACGGGCGGCCAGCCCTCCCGATCAAACGGCGCCGCCCCGGGAGACGGTGGCGCCCACGCTCTGGGAGCCCGACCAGATATTTCCGCTCGCGGTCGCGCATGCTTCGGACCTGAAGCTCACCGACGAGCAGCGCGTGCAGATCGAGACGATCGCATCGAAGCTGCGCGCGAGCAACGCGCAGCTGCTCGCAGCCATCGATACGCTGCGACCGCCACGGGTTCAATTACCGGATCCGAACAACCCGAGTGCGCCCACTGCCACGCCTCCACCGCCGTCGCCCGATTCCATCGCCGCCATCGTCGCGCGACGGCACGCGCTCGGCGAAGCGCGCGCACAGCTGCACGAGAACATTCGCCTCGCGCGCGATCAGATGAATCAGCTCCTCAATCCCGAGCAACAGACGCGCCTGCAAGCGCTCGAAGTCTCTGCCCGGAACTCGGCCGAACGTGGCGATCCAGGCGGCTCGAGCAGCGTGGGGGGCGGTCAGCGCGGCAGCCGACGCGGTGGCGGCTACGGTCCTCCGAGAGAGTAGCGAGAGACATCGCAGAAGATTTTCCGCCGTTGACTTCATGCGTAACTTTCGCACTCTCTCGACAGGCGGCATGACGTGAAACGGCAGATCTTCGCGACGAATACGGAATGGGAACCGTTCGTCGGCTACTCGCGAGCGGTTCGGGTGGGGAATCACATCTTCGTGTCGGGCACCACGGCGACGGATGCCACCGGCGCGATCGTCGCACCGGGCGACGCATACGCGCAGACGATTCAGGTGCTGGAGAACTTGCGCGCGGCGCTCGAGCGCGCCGGCGCGTCCATGGCGGACGTGGTTCGGACACGCATGTTCGTGACCGACATTTCGCGTTGGAAGGAATATGGGCGCGCGCACGGCGAATACTTTCGCGACATCCGCCCCGCCACCGCCATGCTCGAGGTCAAGGCGCTGATCGACCCCTTCATGATGATCGAGATCGAGGCTGATGCGCTCCTCGCGGGTTGAACCACCCGCGCTCGTCGCTCGGACTTGACGCGAGCTCCCAAATCAGGCAATCATTTCCCGTGATCCGCTCCATCGCCTCCTCCGCGCGCTGTGCCCTCGTTGCGATGCTCGCCATCGCGATGGTCGCGGCGCGCCCGGTGATGATGTCCTCGCACGCGCTGCCGGGAGCGGCGCACGGCTGCGGGATGGAGATGCCGTCGCAGCACTCGCAGCATTCGGATCACGGCTGCCCGACTACCGCTCAGGACGCGTGCTGCGACGACTGCATGTGCGCATGCGCGATCGGCTCCGACGTCAGAAAGCCCGTCGTCGTGCTCGTTGCCACGTACACACGTGTCGCGACCGTCATCGAGGAGCCCGCCGAGGTCGTTCGCTCCCACCAGCAGCCCGCGCTTCGTCTTCCTCCGCCACTCGGCCCGCCGCACCTCACTCGTAGCTGAACAGGGCCGCGTGCGCTTTGCGCACGCGGGCGGCCGGGACGTTCCCGCTCCGCCGAACTCGAGTGAGTGGAGATCATGTTACGACAACTGTTCGTCTGTGCCTGCATCGCCGCGCCTGCGTGTGCTGCGGCGCAGCAGGCCGTGATGCCGGATACGGCGAAGCGCGATAGCGCGTCGCGCGCGGTCGACTCAGTGCGCGCACGCGCCGCGCAACGATTGCAGGTCGTCACCATCACGGCGACGCCGGTCAAGCCAGCGGAGTCGCGCCAGGCGGTGGCCGTGAGTCCCGATGAGATTGCGCGCACGCCCGCGGCCTCCCCGTGGGAGTTGCTTCGCCAGACTGCCGGCGTCGAGGTTCACATGGCGGGGCAAGGCCCGGGGTTCGCGTCCGACGCATCCGTGCGTGGATTCAGCTCCGATCACTCCACGGATCTCGCGCTCTGGATCGACGGGGTGCCCGTGAACGAGCCCGTGAACGGGCACGCCGAGGGGTACAACGACTGGAGCCTGATCTTCCCGCAGGCGATTCAGGATCTCGACGTCATCAAGGGACCGACGAGCGCACTCTTCGGAAACTTCGCGTTCTCGGGCATCGTGAACGTGCGCACGCTCGACCACCTGAATGGCACGCGCACCTGGGTCAATGGGGGATCCGCGGGACACATCGAAGGAACGTCGCTCACCGGATTCGGCAATGACTCGGGCGCGAGCGGTGTCGTCGGCGCGCGGCTGGTGCACGAGGGTGGATGGCGACCGAACAGCGATTACGATCTGGGACAGGGACACGTCCGTCTGCTACACGATCTGTCACCGAGCGCGACTCTGGATGGAGGGGTGGAGCTGTACGGATCGCAGTGGAAGTCACCCGGCTATCTCAGCGAAAACGAGTTCCGCGCGCGCGAATACGACATCGTCTCGAATCCGACCGATCAGGGACACAAGCTTCGCGCCCAGGAGCGCGCGAGTCTTCGCGTGCTGAGCGGGAACAAGCTCTGGCGATCCACCGTGTATGCCACGCAGGGCGACTGGCGGATCTTTCTCACGATCCCACCCGCGGGCGGTCAGTTCGAGGGCGTGGGCAGCCAGACAGAAGAAGATGACAACCGCTTCGGCTTCGGTGCGACCTCAGCTCTCACCTGGCAGCTCTCGCGCGGCGAGGTGACGGTCGGAGCGGAGGGACGCTTCGATCAGTCGCACTATCAGAACTGGTTCACCACCAGCCGCGTGCGCGACTCGGTGCGGGCACTCATCCATGCGCATCAACTGGGCGGTGGCCTGTTCGCGCAGGCAGGGCTCGATGTCACCGATCGGTTACGTCTCGATCTCGGAGCCCGATACGACGCGATCGACACGCACTCGGCGCCGAACGGTGAGGGATCCGCGCAGGACTCGCACGGCATCGTGTCTCCGAAGCTCGGCGCGCTCGTCAAGCTCACGAGTGCGGTGAGCCTCTACGCCAATGTGTCGCGCGGCTTTCGCGCGACCGACGGCGTGATCGAGAACCCGTCGCTTCCGTTCATCACGATGTGGGACTACGAGAGCGGATTGAAGCTCAGCGTGGGCCAGGTGAACGCGAGCGCTGCGGTCTTCAGAATGGATTTGAGCAACGAGCAGACCTTCAATCCGCTGACGAGTGGCTCGAACAGCGGAGGCGCGAGCAGACATCAGGGCGTGGAGCTGTCGCTTCGCGCGCCGATCTGGAAATCGCTCACGATCTCCGGCGATTGGACGTTCAACGACGCGCGGTACAAGCGCCTGATCGCGCAAGCGGAAGACGATCCCTCGCAGGTGGACACGCTGTCGGGGCTGCGTGTCTACAACACCGCGAAGTACATCGGCTCCGCTTCGCTCGAGTGGGCAGCACCTGCGTCACCGTGGTCGCTGCGCGTGAGCACGAATGCCGTGGGTCCGTACGCGCCGTTCGACGAGCCGGGTGTGGAGCTGCCCGCGTACGCGCTCCTGCACGCGAGCGCCACTCGCCGCATCGGCAAGGTCCAGCTCGAGCTCGGCGTGCGCAATCTCCTCGACAAGGCGTATCCGGAGCTCGTCGCAGGAGGGCTCGTGGCGCCGGGACAGCCGCGCGCGGTGTTCGGCACGCTGCGCTACGACTTCTGATGTCTACATTCGATCGACGATCTTCGCCTTGATCGACTCGTACTCGGAGTCCGTGATGAGGCCTCCGGCGAGCATCTCCTTCGCTCGCTTGAGGCGCTCCATCGGATCATCGCTCGCTCCGCCGCCGGCGCTCGATCCAGTCACCCCGGGTCCTCCGCTGCCGAACTGGATGCCACCGGATTTCGCGCGCAGCTCGTCGAGGTCGCGCACACGGCGCTTTTCGCGCCAGGACTGTTCCTGCGCCTGTGCCGCGCGATAGACCTGCTCCGCCTGCTGCTTGCGGAGTCCCTGCGCTGCGATCGCGCCGCTCGCCTGTCCGCTCGACGCGAGGTCCTGTCGGCCGCGCGACGTGATCGTGAGATCCGCGCCGAAGATCGTGACGCGAAGATGCGCGCTCTCGATGTCCTGCCACCGCATGTCCACCGGAGTGTAGCCACCGAAGAGCCCTCGCTCGATGCGGATGAATCGTCCGCTGGTGGCGGCGACGAGGACGCGCCGGTGCGTGAGCGCGAACAGTCGTCGCTGCACGGCGTAAGCGACCAGCGTCTCTCCCGGAACGAGCAGCGCATTGAGGTGCTGCACCGCACCCGTGAGGCGTGGATCCTCATCCGCCGATGCGGCGGCGGACGCGGGCACGGGTGGCGCGGTATCGGTCGACGAATCGTGGACAGTTCCGCCGGGATTAGTCATCGCCTGAAACCTCAACTCGATAGGGATCGGAATCGTGTACGGCGCGACCGACGAGTCGTCGCAGCTTCTACGATGCGGCGTACTGGGGCGGTCTGACAAGTGGAAGATTCGAGCAACTGACGAGCTCGCGCGATCGCGACCGATCGCCGCAGCATGACGGGTGCTCCACGGCCGGAAGGCTTGACAGAACACACGCGGCTGCCGAGAATAGCCAGGCACAGCTGACATACACGATCAATCGGAGCTCCTCACCTGATGTCGCTCGTTCGACTCGCGCTCATTCCGCTTTCCATTATTCGACCCTTCCCGAGGGGCGGCGCGCTCGCACACGGCTGACGGTCTGCTAACCGACACCACGCGAACCGGCCCCTCGGACTTCCCGAGGGGCCGGTTCGCGTTTCGTCTCACATCCCACTGATGACTCGCATCCACCTCTACGATACGACACTGCGCGACGGCACTCAACGCGAGGGGCTCACCCTGTCCGCTTCGGACAAGGTGAAGATTGCCGCGCGGCTGGACGCCTTCGGCATCGACACCATCGAGGGTGGATGGCCCGGCTCCAATCCCAAGGACGCGGAGTTCTTTCGGCGCGTGACGTCCGTTCCGCTCCATCGCGCGCGCATCGCGGCGTTCGGCAGCACGCGCCGCGTGGGCGTCTCCTGCGACGATGATGCGAGCATTCAGGCGCTCGTCGCGGCGAACACGCCGGTGGTCACGATCGTGGGCAAGAGCTCGGTGACGCACGTGGAGCGCGTGCTCGAGACGAGCCGTGAGGACAATCTACGGCTCATCTCCGACACCGTCTCGTACTTCAGCGCGCTCGGCAAGACCGTGGTGTACGACGCCGAGCACTTCTTCGATGGGCTCGCGCTCGATGCCTCGTATGCGCTGGAGACAGTCGAGGCCGCGCACGGCGCCGGCGCGTCCGTGCTCGTGCTCTGCGACACCAACGGCGGAAGCGAGCCGCGCGCCGTTGGCCATGCGGTGGACCGTGTAGCTCGCCGACTTCGCGCGCAGCTCGGGATCCACCCGCACAACGATCGCGGACTCGCACTGGCGAATGCGCTCGCCGGCCTCGATGCGGGGTGCACGCACGTGCAGGGAACGGTGAACGGCTATGGCGAGCGATGCGGAAATCTGGATCTGCTCGCGCTCATCGCCAATCTGCAATGCAAGCGCGGGGTCCAGTGCGTGCCTGAGGAATCGCTCGCGACGATGACCGAGCTCTCGCATTTCGTCGCCTCGGTCGCGAATCTGGCTCCGGACGCGCACGCGCCATTCGTCGGTCGCGCGGCGTTCGCGCACAAGGGCGGCATTCACGTCGCGGCGGTGGCGAAGGCGCCGTCCATGTACCAGCACATGGATCCGGCCCTGGTCGGCAATCGCATGCGCGTGGTCGTGAGTGAGCTCTCGGGGCGCGCGAACGTGCGGTTGCGCGCAAGCTCGCTCGGTCTCGATGCGCGACTGGTGGAACGGACCGTGCTCGAGCGAGTGAAGGCGCTCGACCACGCCGGTGCGCAGCTCGAGGCTGCCGAGGGCACATTCGAGATGCTGGTGCGACGAGCATCCCCGGGCTACGTCGTGCCCTTCGAGCTGCAAGAGTACACCGTGGTCGTGGAGCGCCGGGCGGACGGCGGCTCGCGCGCGCGCGCCACGGTCGAGATGCGCGTGGGCGGGACGAGCGTGCGCACCTCGGCAGAGGGTGATGGGCCGGTGCACGCGCTGGATTCCGCCGTACGCCTCGCGCTCGAGCCACACATTCCCGTCGTGCACCAGACCCATCTCGTCGACTACAAGGTGCGAATCGTCGACGAGCACCTGGGAACGGCGGCCATCACACGCGTGCTAATGGAAACGGCATGCGGCGCCGAGCGATTCAGCACCATCGGGGCAGCGCCGAACATTCTCGACGCGAGCTGGGACGCGCTCCGCGATTCGCTGGAGCTCGCCGTCGCTCGTGCATCCGACGCAGTACGCGCGAACGCGCCGCTCCGCATGGACACGCGGCGCACGACCTCCCAAACTGTCACGTCATGAACAGGCCACTACCCCGAACGCTCTTTGCGAAGCTCTGGGACGACCATCTCATTGAGGCGGAGACCGACGCCACTCCCGCGGTGCTGTACGTCGATCTCCATCTCGTCCACGAGGTGACGTCGCCGCAGGCGTTCTCGGTGCTGCGCGAGCGCGGGCTGCGTGTGCGGCGCCCGGATCGCACGCTCGCTACGATGGACCACTCGACCCCCACCACACCGCGCGGTACGGACGGTCGCATTCCGGTGCTCGATGTGCAGGCGCGCGCCCAGCTCGCCCAGCTCGAGCAGAACTGCGCCGATTTCGGCGTGCCGCTGTACACGCTGGGCAGCGAGCATCAGGGGATCGTGCACGTGATCGGCCCCGAGCTCGGATTCACACAGCCCGGGATGACGATCGTGTGCGGCGACAGCCACACGAGCACGCACGGTGCCTTCGGTGCGCTCGCATTCGGCATCGGAACGTCGGAGGTCGCACACGTGCTTGCGACGCAGTGTTTGCTGCAGCGGCGTGCGCGCACCATGGAGGTCAGAGTCGAGGGAGCGCTCGGCGCGGGCGTGACGGCGAAGGACCTCATCCTGCGCCTCATCTCGGAGATCGGCGTGGGCGGCGCGACCGGGCACATTCTCGAGTACACGGGCTCCGCGATCCGCGCGCTCTCGATGGAGGAGCGGATGACGGTGTGCAACATGTCGATCGAAGCGGGAGCGCGCGCCGGCATGATCGCTCCCGACGACACCACGTTCAGCTTCCTGTGCGGACGGCAGTACGTTCCCCAGGGCGAAGCGTGGGACGCGGCGGTCGAGCGCTGGCGGCAGCTGCCTACCGATCCGGGCGC
>DATGDQ010000520.1:0-24048 GCA_035310785.1 Gemmatimonadaceae bacterium
GTCCCACGACGACGATGCGTCCACATTGGGTAGCGTGCGGAGCGGGCGCAAGCCGGCCGCTCCGCACGCCGCGGCGCCTACGCCAGCGCCGCGTCCAGATCGATCTTGACGTTCCCCTTGAGCGCCTTCGACACCGGGCAGCCATCCTTCGTCGCCTGTGCGATCCTGGCGAACGCATCGCTCGAGATCCCCGGTACGGTCGCGCGCACCACGAGCTTCATCGTCGTGATCGTGAAGCCGTCGCCCACCTTGTCGACGGTGCACGCCGCCTTCGTCTCGATCTTCGTGGGTGGCGAGCCCGCCTGCTCGAGCCCCAGGCTCAAAGCCATGCTGAAACAGGCAGCCTCGGCCGCCGCGAGCAGCTCCTCCGGATTCGTGCCGGGCTCCTCGCCGAAACGCGTCCCGAATGAATAGCTGCCCTCGATCTTCCCACTCGCTCCGGAAAATCTTCCCTTCCCCTTTTGCAGACCGCCTTCCCAGACGGCCGATGCATTCCGTGTAGGCATGCTCCACTCCCGAGTGAATGTCTGCGCGCGCACGCTCGCGATCGCGCTCGCCGAAGGCTACCCGGAAATCGGCGATGCTCCAACGCCCGCTCCCGGCACATCGGCAGCGCCGTTAGTCTTCACCCATGGCCGATCAAACCGAGTCACTGCCCGTTCCGGCGACCATCGATCGCGTGTTGCGCCAGTTTCGTGCGCTCGGCCGCGAAGAGAAGATGCAGTCGCTGCTCTCGTACGCGAAGCGGCTCGAGCCGCTTCCCGCTCGCTACGCGGCCATCGATCGGACCAACTTCACGATCCCCGAGTGTCAGACGCGCGTCGACATCTTCCCCGAATACCGCGACGGCAAGCTTCACTTCTTCGCGGACGTCAACGTGCGCCAGTCGCCTACCATCGCGGCTTTTCTGTCCATCCTGTTCACCGCGATCAACGATCAGCCGCCGTCGACGACTCTGGCGATTCCCTCCGACTTCGTGAGAATCATGATGGAGAACATCGGCCTCGGCGCGCGCGAAACGGGTCTCTCCGCGATGGTGACCCGCGTGAAGCGCTACGCAGCGGAGGCGGAGCGATACGCAGCCTGAGGCAGCCTCACTTTCCCCACTGGTGACCGGCATGGCAACGCAAACGCAGACCTACGGCAATCACAGGCGCAACTATCCGCTGTTTCATTTCGTCGCCGCGCCGCTGTTGTCGATCTATTTCGTCTACGCGGTCTACACGTTCGTCAAAGCGCCGTCCGTCCCGACCGGGATGACGGCGGTGCTCGCCGCCGGAGTGCTCGCCGCGCTCTTCGCGTCGCGAGTCATGGCGGTAACGGTGCAGGACCGTCTCATTCGGCTCGAGATGACGTTGCGGCTCCAGCGCGTGCTCGGTCCGGCCGCCGCAGCCGATGCGCTCGCGAAACTACCGCTCGCCCGGCTGATCGCGCTGCGCTTCGCATCCGACGCGGAGCTCCCGGGTCTCATTGCGCGCGTGCTGTCGCAGGAGCTGAGCACGAATCGCCAGGTGAAGGAGGCCATTCGCGAGTGGCAGCCGGACCTGCTGCGCGCGTGAGCTTCGCGAGCGAGGCCGCGCTCGAGGACGCGCTCTCGGCGCCCTCAGCCGGCCTTCTCGCATCGTTGCGCGCAACGCCGGGCGACATCGTCGTTCTCGGCGCAGCCGGCAAGATGGGCCCCACGCTCGCACGCATGGCCCGCCGCGCGATCGATGAGCTCGGGCGTCGCGACCGCGTCATCGCCGTATCCCGCTTCTCTTCCCCGAAGGCGGAGCACTCCCTTCACGCGTGGAACATCGAGACGATTCGCTGCGATCTGCTCGATCGCAACGCCGTCGCCGCACTCCCGAACGCGCCGAACGTGATCTTCATGGCCGGCCAGAAGTTTGGCACGAGCGACGCGCCATCGTCGACGTGGGCGATGAACGTCGTGCTTCCCTCGATCGCCGCGGAGCGGTATGCGGAATCGCGGATCGTCGCGTTCTCGACGGGCAACGTCTACGCACTGAGCTCCGTTCTCGGCGGCGGCTCGCGCGAGTCCGATGCGCCGTCGCCCATCGGCGAGTACGCCATGTCGTGCCTGGGCCGCGAGCGCATCTTCGAGGATGCGGCCTCGCGGCGCGGTACGCGCGTGGCCATCGTGCGCCTCAACTACGCCGTCGATCTCCGGTACGGCGTGCTCGTGGACATCGCATCGCGCGTGCTTCGAGGCGATCGCATCGATCTGCGCATGGGCCACGTCAACGTGATCTGGCAGGGAGACGCCAACGACTGGGCCCTTCGCTGCCTCGCCCACGCCAGCGCGCCGCCATTCGTGGTGAACGTCACCGGCAACGAGACGCTCGCGGTGCGCGACCTCGCCGTGCGTTTCGGCGAGCTGCTGCAGCGTGCGCCCGCCTTCACCGGCACCGAATCACCGGACGCCCTGCTCAGCAACGCCTCCCTCGCACACCGATTGTTCGGCCCTCCATCAGTGTCCACCTCGACGCTCATCGAATGGGTGGCGGAGTGGGTCCAGGCTGGGCGCCCGCAGCTGGGCAAGCCAACGCACTTCGAAGAGCGCTCGGGCGCGTTCTGAACGTGACCGATGTCCGAAGCCACCTCGCGCGCGGACACGTGATCCCCGCGCATCCGCTCGCGCTCACAGCCGCGCGCACCTTGGACGAGCGGCATCAGCGTGCGCTCACGCGCTACTACGTGGCAGCCGGCGCCGGCGGCATCGCCGTCGGTGTGCACACGACGCAGTTCCGGATCCGGGCGCCCGCCCACGATCTGCTCGCGCCCGTGCTGGCGCTCGCCGCCGAGACGGCCGCGGAGTCGCTGCGCTCCGATCCGCGTCCCTTCGCGCGCATCGCCGGCGTGGTCGGCGACACGAAGCAGGCGCTCGCCGAAGCGCGCCTCGCGCACGATCTCGGCTACGACGCCGCTCTCATCGGACTGGGGGCACTTTCCGATGCGTCGGAGCGGCAACTGATCGAGCACTGCCGAGCGATCGGCGAGGTGCTCCCGCTGTTCGGATTCTATTTGCAGCCCGCGGTGGGCGGACGCGTGTTGCGCTACGAGTTCTGGCGCGCCTTCGCCGAGATTCCACAGGTGATTGCGATCAAGATTGCGCCATTCAATCGCTATCAAACGCTCGACGTGCTGCGTGCCGTTGCGGATTCAGGGCGCACCGATGTCTCGCTCTACACGGGAAACGACGATCAGATCGTCATCGACCTGCTCACGCCATTTCCGCCGCTCGGCGAGAGTGACCGCTCTCCACGCATCGTGGGCGGCCTGCTCGGACAATGGGCCGTGTGGACGCGACGCGCCGTCGAGATGCTCGAAGAGATTCGGACTGCACGTGACGACGGATCGATCGACGCCGCCTGGCTCGCGCGCGGAGCGGCACTCACCGATGCGAATGGCGCACTGTTCGATGTGCGACACGCCTTCGCGGGTTGCATCGCCGGCCTGCACGAAATTCTTCGCCGCCAGCGTCTCCTCGAGGGAACCTGGTGTCTCGACCCGAACGAAGGACTCTCTCCAGGGCAGCTCGAGGAGATCGACCGCGTCGTGCGCGCCCATCCCGAGCTCACGGACGACGAGTTCGTGTCCGCGAACGTGGACGCATGGCTGCGCTAGGTTCAGTGCCGCTGCGATAGCATCTCCTCGATGCGCTTGATGCGCTCCATCGCATCCCTGCGCCAGGCTTCATCGCTCGAAGGATGCTTGAGCACGAAGGTGAGCGCGCCACCGATCTCGAGACGCGCGCACTCGATGTCGCTGAGATTGTCGATGCCCTGGCGCCGCGCCGCGGACATGAGCTCCGCTCTCGTGATGAGCTGCCTCTTGAGCTCGTCTTCCATGAGCTCTCCGTGCAGCACCAGCACGACACAGTCGCCTTCCGCGAGCTGATCGATCTTCGGATGGAGGAAGAGGAAACGCACGACGATGTAATTCACACCCAGGAGAAGTGCTGCCCCGACGAGCCCACCAGAGATCGAATTATCGTTTCCGATGATCGCGTTCTGCAGCGTGTTCGAAAGCACGAGGAGTACCACGAGGTCGAACGGATTGAGCTGCCCGAGCTCGCGCTTTCCGGCGACGCGGAGTCCCACGAGCAGGAAGACATAGACGATGAGCGTGCGGATGACCTTGGCGATCAGCGGCTCGCCTGGCGTGAACAGTTCCGTCCAGATCGCATGCATGGGGGCGCGGGTATCGGGGGGCGTGGAGAAGAGCGTCGGCGCTCGGGTAAGCCGAAGAAGCAAACGCTGGGTGCGAGCCCTGTCGAGAGAGCGGGTCGGCACATCAACGAGTCTTCACGCGTGCTGCTCTTCACCCGATCTCTGGTTCGAGCGACTGCCGCACGCGCTCCAGGAGAGCGATGTGCTGAAGGAATCGCCGGGCCCCGGGGGCTCCAGCGACGCAGCGTCCTACACGCAACCGCCGATCGGATGCGGCTTTGCACGCTCGAGTGGGAAATTGTTGCCGGGCGCCCTCGACTGCCGTCTATCGAGTACAGCCGCAACCCATCGCACCGCTCTTTCCGAACAGCACTCATGTCCATCCTTTGCGTAGATGATGAGCCGGCGGTCGCCCTGGCCGTCGAGAACGCCCTGCGCGAGGCAGGGCACGAGACCTCGAGCGCGCGAAACGTCCCTGAGGCGCTGCAGGTGCTCGCTCGGGGGGGTGTCGACTTGATCATTTCCGACTACAAGATGCCCGGCCTCTCGGGTCTCGAGTTTCTCGAGCTGCTCACGAGCGAGGGATTCGACATCCCGCTCATCATGCTCACGGGGCAGGCGAGCATGGACCACGCGGTGGCGTCGATCAAGGCCGGCGCCGTGGACTGCATCACGAAGCCGCTGCACCCCGAGCAGCTGACCCTCGCGGTGGCGCAGGCGCTCGAGCTCGTGCGCCTGCGACAGGAAAATGCGACGCTCCGGCGCGAGATGAGCCTCGTCCGCAACGAGCGCCAAATCCTCGGCGACAGCGCCGTGATGAGGCGAGCGTTGCAATCCATTGCGACCGCGGCACCGACGCGCGCCCCCGTGCTTCTGCTGGGCGAATCCGGCACTGGGAAGGAACTGTTTGCGCGCGCGATCCACGATCTCAGCGATCGACACGAACGGCCCTTCATCAAGCTGAATTGCGCCGCGCTCCCGGAGGGTCTCATCGAAAGCGCGCTATTCGGCCACGAGAGGGGTGCGTTCACCGGCGCCATCAAGCGTGTGGAAGGCGCCTTCGAGCGGGCGAACGGCGGTACACTGCTTCTCGATGAGATATCCGAGATGCGTCTCGATCTTCAGGCGAAGCTGCTGCGCGTGCTGCAGGAGCAGGAGTTCGAACGGGTCGGAGGCACGAGCCCGATTCGCGTCGACGTTCGCGTGATCGCGACGACCAATCGCGATCTCGCGGCCGAGGCAGCCGCGGGATGCTTCAGGCAGGATTTGTACTTCTGTTTGAGCGTGATTTCGCTCCGCATCCCGTCGCTTCGCGAGCGGCTCGAGGACATTCCCCTGCTCGCGCACCGTTTCGCGATGCGGGCGGCGAGAGACGTCGGCAGGGAGATCACGACCATCGACCCCGAGGCAATCCAGCTCTTGCAGCGCTACCCGTGGCCGGGAAATGTCCGCGAGCTTGAACATGCCGTGGAGCGTGCGGTCATTCTGAGCACCGGTCCAGCACTGGGCGTACGCTCATTCGAGGGGCAGCGCCTCGGACCCGGTGCCAACACCTTTGGCGGTCCGGCGACGCCGATACTCCCGGCGGCCGTGGAAGACCGGGAGGGCGGCATCGTGCTCCATACGCTGGACGTTGGGGAGGCGGAGGCGGTGCTCATTCAGCATGCCTTGGCCGCTGCGGGGAACAACAGGACCAGGGCGGCCGAGCTGCTGGGGATCAGCGTCCGCACGCTACGCAACAAGCTCAATGGACCCTCCCGCAAGGTTCCGGCAGGGGTGCTGCCGTTCCCCCAGCGTTCCCCCGCCGTTCTGCGGCAGAGTTGATCGTGGCCGCCGGGAGACGGCACAGTGCGCTCCCGGGGGACGTTCTGCCGGGGGCCTGCAATATTGGGCCGTAGAACCTGGAATGCAGCGAGTGGTCGCTCTCTAAGCTATTTTCATACAACAGCTTACAGTCGGTAACCGAGTCGACGCACCGCCTCGGCGTCGCGCGCTTCTGCAGTGTTCGGTACTCGCCGGGCGATTACGCGCCGGCCCCGAGCGCGGGAACCACGAGCACGTAGACCACGCCGGCGTTCGATTCCTCGACTCCGAGCGCAATCGCTCCTGGCGCACACTCGGGAAGAGCGCCCGTCTCGGGACCGTTGCCCATGATCACTCGCACGACACCCACCTTCCCCATCAAGCCGAATCGTATGCGAACCGCGCGCGAGACGTGCGCGAGAGCAGCGTGCGTCGCCGCGTCCAGCAGGATCAGGAGTTGGCGCTGTAACTGAAGTGGATCGCCGAGCACCGGCCGGGATTCGTCGCCCGGCTCGACCGTTACGGCAATCGCGCGTCGTTCCGGGTGATAGCTGTGCAGATCCATGGCACCCGCGACCGCGTCCGAGAGGCGCATCGCCTCCATGCGTCCTCCGCTTCGCGCCGAGAGCGCGCGCATCTGCTCGAGCAGATCTTCGAGTCGTTCGGTCTCGATGCCTAGCATCTCCGACATCGCGCGCGGATCGTCCGCACTCACGCGCAACAGCTCCGCGATCGTCCCGATAGTTGCGATGCGGTTGCCCAGGGCGTGCGCCATTCCCCGGACGAGTGTCTCGCTCACACACGCCCACGCGTCCGCGTACGAGCGTGTCGCCCCGAGCTCGCCCGTGGGAAATGCATCTGTCTCCGCAGTGGTGTGGCTCATCTCCCCTTCGACGCGCACGGCGCTTGGTCGCAACGAACGGGTCATGTGTGGACGTTTCAGACGTGCGCGCACCTGGATAATTTTGATCGTCGATCGACATTCATTTCTTCTCAGGCTCACATGCACGCAATCTCCAGGCGAGTAGCCACGATTTCTGGCGTCGCCGCTCTCGCGCTCGCCCTGCCGCTCGCCACTGTTCGTGCTCAGAGTGCTGCGGCGGACAGGCTCATCGACGGTGCGTTGAAGGACAGCGCAGCCTGGAACCGTCTGGCGGAGATGGTCGACACGTACGGCAATCGCCCCGTCGGGTCAGCGAGCCTGGAGAGCGCGATCGACTGGATCGTCGCGCAGATGAGGAAGGATGGACTCGACAACGTGCACACCGAGCCGGTGATGGTGCCGCACTGGGTGCGCGGTCGCGAGTCTGCGACGCTTCTCGCGCCGCATCGCGCGACGCTGCGCATGTTCGGGCTCGGCCGAAGCGTCGGCACGCCTGCGGGCGGAATCACGGCGCCGGTGCTGGTGGTGAACGACTTCGCAGACCTTCGTGCGCACGCGGCACAGGCAAGAGGTCGCATCGTTCTCTTCGACCATCACTTCGATACGACCAAGCCTCCGTTCGAGGCATATGATGACGCCGTCATCTATCGCATCGCCGCCGCTGACTCTGCGGGAGCCTGTGGTGCGGTCGCGGCCCTCATTCGCTCCGTGACGCCGCATTCGCTCGGCACGCCGCACACCGGAACGATGAGCTATGGCGACACGACCACGACTGCCCATCACATTCCGGCGGCGGCGATCACGCTGGAAGATGCGGACATGCTCCATCGCATCCAGAATCGCGGACAGGAGATTCGCCTCACGTTGTCGATGGAGGCGCACATGCTTCCCGACGTGAGGTCACGCAACGTGATCGCCGAGGTGCGCGGCTCGGAGCTCCCCGACGAGGTGATCGTGCTCGGCGGGCACATCGACTCGTGGGACGTGGGCCAGGGCGCGATGGACGATGGCGGTGGTGTCGTCTCCGCATGGGAGGCGCTGCGGCTGATCAAGCAGCTCGGGCTCAAGCCCAGACGGACGATTCGCGTGGTGGCGTGGGTGAACGAGGAGATGGGCAGTCGCGGTGCGGATGCATACCGCGATGCGCATCGCGCGGAGCTGGCGAGAACGAAGTTCGCCCTCGAGTCGGACAACGGCGCGTTCACGCCGAAAGGAGTTCGGCTCACGGGCCCCGATTCTCTGCTCCCCGTGGTCAAGGAGCTGATCGCGCCTCTCGCGCGCATCGGTGTCACAGAGGCGACGAAGGGCGATCCGGAGGCGGACGTGGCACCGCTCGCGGAGGCAGGAGTTCCGGCACTCGCGCTCGATGTCGATCCATCACGCTACTTCTGGTACCACCACACCGACGCCGACATGATGAGCGCGCTCGATCCGCATCAGGTGGCGCTGTGCGTCGCGACCATGGGGGTGGTGGCGCTGCAGGCGGCGAACCGGTAGTCAGCGCTTCAACTCACCGCTCTGAGCGTCCAGAAGTCCGCCGAGAGATCCGTGTTCGTGAAGTACGCGTACGGCATGGTCCCGTAGCCCTTCCTTCCCCAACTCGCGCCCCACGAGTTGCGCACGGTGAACAGCTTCGCGGGATTGTCATAGCCGACCACGCACATCGCGTGTCCGCCAAGCACACGCTCGTCACCCTGCGGCATGGGCACGTTCCCCGTTCGCGCCACCGCGGCGGACTCGAACGACTCGTACACGGTGAATCCGAAGATGAACGGATAGCCTGCGGCGACGCAGCCGCGCATCTGCGCGACATCCTGCTCCACGCGCATGTACGTCACTCCCAGATGCTTTCTGGCCTCCGCGTAGCATTCGGCAGTCGGTTTCTCGGCGAACTGTGAGATGACGTACGGCCACATCGTCTCGGGACAGGCGCCCTGCTTCGCGAGCGTCTTCATGCCATCGCGGAGCTGCGCGCCGCTATCGGTATCGACGGTACGCTCGATCACCCGCTCGTTGTAGTAGATGAAGAGCCGCGACGGAATGAAATCAGGCTCCTTCTGCTTGAGCAGCTCGAACTCGAACGCGCCTCCGATCGCATTCGAGGTGCACGAGCCGAGCTGGCCCTGGTCGTACACCGGTGGCATTTGCGGGCGCAGATCCACCCGGGGCGGAAGCGCCTCCACCATGCGAGGGGGCACGCGGAAGGCGAAGTCGCGCTGGTCGGGAAGATCCGGAACCCACCCGTATCTCTTGATCGTGAGCTTGCGTGGTCTCGCCATCTCCGTCCTCCACCAGGGGAACGGCTATCGTGCTCCGTGCACCGCGGTCACGCAAGATCTCCGAGCACGGCGCGGGCAACTTCACTCAGACGTCCCGGCTCATCCACGATTCGCTCTGCGGGGAGCACGAACGCGGCATGCACCGCGTCGCGCGTCATGTCGTTCGTGATCGCAACGCAGCACATGCCCGCGGCATTCGCGGCGCGAATGCCCGGCGCCGAATCCTCCAGCACGAAGCAGTCACTCGGCTCGACGCCGAGGCGCTCGGCGATGAGCAGATAGATTTCGGGCGATGGCTTCGCATCCCGGACATCTTCTCGCGTCACCAGCACGTCGACGGCGCTGGTGAGACCGAGATGTTCGAGTACCAGCGCGGCATGCTTCCGGTGCGACATCGTGGCGATGCCAACACGGTATCCCGCATTGCGCAGGTCACGCAGCAGGGCCGTCGACCAGGGATACTCCTGCTCCCGTATCAGCTGCTCGTTCGAGATCATCGCTTCGTAGATGCGGAGCCGAAGCGCCATGTACGCGTCGAGCGGCGTGGAGACCCCGAGTTCGCGCATGCGCCGCTCCGCATACGGCTCGAGCGAGAAGCGCGCGAGCAGCGCCGCCGCAACCTCCTCCCGCGAATGTCCCACCATGTCGTCGTAGGCGACGATGATCTCCTGCGCGGCGACGGAGCCTGGACGCAGCTCCACCGCCGCGCGCGCGTACGACCGCGCCTTGAGAGCCTCGGTCTGCACGAGCGTGCCGTCGAGATCGAAGATCGCGGCGATCGGGCGATTGCTCACGCGAGCGACAGGGCTAGTAGCGCCAGCTCGTCGTGTCACCTCTCGCGGTCTTGAGCCAGTGCGCCGCGGCAAGCCTGATGAAGCGGCTGTTGTACGTGAGACGCGACACGAGATTCGGGTTCGCGTGATCGCCGCTCCAGCAGTGCTCGTCCCGCGCACCGTAATCGATCGCCGCATCCGCGGGAGGATTCTTCGTGCTCTTCAGGAAATCCTCCGCCAGATACACCGCATCGTTCAGGAAGAAGTTGTCGGAGCGGCCCACGTTGAGTGTGATCTTTCCGCGAAGCTTGGGGCCGAGCGTCGCCCAATCGCGCCGCATGATGTGCACGAGGTCGTAATTGTCGCGCCAGTACGCGGCAACCGTCGAGTCGATCACGCCCGTTCGCTTGTCGAAGATGCGCTTCGGATATCCGTCCGCACCCGCCGGAGAGAACACGGCCTCCCAGATGTCCCACTGTCCGCCCGACCGCGACTTCGATCCGAGCACTGCCTCCTTCTGATTCGACTGCTCCATGGTCACGCGGGTGCGACCAAGGTAGTCGCGCTCCGCCGGGCGCGGCGTCGTGCGCCACGGTCCCGCGCTCACGAACGCGTTTCCGTCGCGATAGATGTCCACCGTCGTGTAGGCGTGAAAATCGATCGGATCGGGGCAGTTCGCCCAGGCGCCATTGTAGTCATCCGGATACTTCACCTGGGCGCCGAGCGCCTCCCAACCGCCGGTGGAACCGCCGTACAGTGCACGCGCCCACGCACCCAGCCCGCGATAGTGCGACTCGATGTACGGGATCAGCTCGTAGGTGATCGCATCGCCGTACGGTCCGTTGTTCTCGGAGTTCACCGCATACGAATCATCGTAGTAGGGCGTCGGGTGCTGGATCGTGAGCAGCAGCACACGCGGAAAGCCCGGGCCAGTCCATTCCTTGTAGAACTCGTACGCCTTCTCCTGCTGCAGCCGCTCGTAGCCGAATTTCGTGCACAGCGACAGCTCGTGCCCGTTAGGGCAATACACCGTGAGGCTGTCGAGATTGTAGCGCGGCAACTTCGGATCGGGCGGTGCGTCACGGAAATCGCCAATGTCGGTTTCGAAGTGTCCGTGCGCGATGGCAAGTGGATAGTGCGCATCAGGATGCGTGTCGAAGCCCTCGGGAAGAACGAGAATCGCGCCAAGATACACCGGGCGTCCCCAGAACTTGGTGAGGCGGTCGCTCTTGATCCTGAAGTGCTTCACGTACTTCGTGTCCGGCGGCTGCGGGACCGGCGGAATCGTCTGATCGAGGACGATGTGGATGGGCGTCGCGCTCGCCGGGTCGATGTGCATCTTCATCGGCTTGCTGTAGAGATTTCCCGGCGCATCGGGCCACTGCTGCCCTTCTCCGCGGTCGCCGGCGGGCAGCTTGACCGTCTTGCCGTCGCCACGGTGAAACGTCTCGTACACGTGGAGCAGCCCCTGCACCCAGTAGTCCCCGGGCTTGATGCCGGCGAGCGAGCTCACGGGGTAGCCGAGAACCGTGTCGCTCACGAAGGCTTCCGTAGCTGGTGCGAGCGCGTCCACGTCCACGCCGAACACCTGCTGCGTGGTCACCGCGTCGGAGATCTGCTGACGCGGCTCCTTCGAGCTGTCCGTCGAGATGAGGAGCAGCATCCGGCCGTCGAGCGGCTTCGAGCTTTGCGACGGCGCGAAGGAGATGCCCACGCGGAGGGGTGTCGTCGCGTTCGTCGCCCCGCTGGTCGCCGCGCTCGCGGGCACACTCGTCGACGTGTGCGATTCAGCTGGCGGCGGCGCGCTGGGCGCGCACGAGAACGTTGCCACAACGAGCACGATGATGGTGGCGAGGCGGGCAATGACGCCCCACCGGATGTGAATCTGCACGCGTGAGTCTCCAGGCTCGAGTCGAAGGCGTCGATCGTGAAGCAAGATCGGAGCGAGCCCAGCCTCGTGCAAGGAACGGCGCCGCGCGAGCGATGCAGAGCGGTGTGCGACGCGTGCGGAGAAGTACCCGGCTAGACCTTCGCCGTCATCCGGACCTGACGCCCGACCAGTGGCGCGTACGCGCTGCGAAGCGCGAGCTCCAGGTCCGCGGGGGTGATCGGCTTGTCGAAGAAGAAGCCCTGACCGAGCTCGCAGCCGAGATCCTGCAGCCCGTTGAGCTGCTGCTTCAGCTCGATGCCTTCGGCGATCGTCTGCAGCTGCAGCGTCTCGCCGAGCGCAATCACGGCGCGCGCGAGTGCGGACTCCGTGTCGCCGCGGCCAACATCATCGACGAAGGACTTGTCGATCTTGAGAATGTCGATCGGGAAGCGTTGCAGATATCCGAGTGACGAGTACCCGGTGCCGAAATCGTCGATCGCGAGACGAACGCCGAGCGCCTTGAGCGCATGCAGCCGCTCGAGAATGGTCGCGCTCTGCTGCATCAGCACACTTTCGGTGATCTCGAGCACGAGGTGTCGCGGATCGAGCCCGCTGTCGCTCAGGGCGCGCCGCACATCCTCCACCACGTGCTCGCCCTGGAGCTGGTGCCCCGAGATATTGATCGTGAGCGTGAGCGGCTTGCTGTGAGGCCGCATGTGCTGCCAGCTCACCGCCTGCCGGCACGCCTCGCGTACCACCCATCGTCCGAGTGGAACGATCAGCCCCGTCTCCTCGGCCAGCGGAATGAACGTCAGCGGCGAGAGCATGCCGCGCGTCGGGTGGTTCCAGCGCACGAGCGCCTCCACACCGGCGATCTCGCCTGTCTGCAACAGCACGATCGGCTGATAGCGGAGCGTGAACTCCTCGCGGTCGATCGCATGGCGCATGTCGGACTCGAGCTCGAGTCGCTCCATGGCCTCGGTGTGCATGCGGGCTTCGTAGCGTCGGTACTGTCCCTTCCCGCTCTGCTTCGCGATGTACATCGCCATGTCCGCGTTGCGGAGCAGATCACTCGCCGTGTGATTCGCATCCGCGACAGCGATGCCGATGCTCGCGGAGGCGTACACTTCCTTGCCGTCGAGATGGAACGGATGACGCATGAGCTCGAGCATCCGCTCGACCACGGTCATCGCGGCATCGTTGTCCGACGCGTCCTCGATGAGGATTGCGAACTCGTCGCCGCCGAAGCGCGCGATGGTGTCCGCGGTGCGAACAGCGGTCTGCATGCGCTCCGACGTGTGAATGAGCAGCATGTCGCCCTGCGCGTGGCCGAGCGAGTCGTTGACGGTCTTGAAGTTGTCGAGATCGAGGAAGATCACGGCGATCGTGCGCGAGTGTCGCCGGGCGAGCACCAGCGCGTGCGTCACACGGTCGAGGAAGAGCGCGCGATTCGCGAGACCCGTGAGCGTATCGTGGAACGCCTGGTGCGTGAGCTCGGCCTGCAGCGCCTTGCGCTCGCTGATGTCGCGGGTGTTGAGCACGATGCCGCGAACCGTCGGCTCGTCGAGCAGATTCGTGCCGATCACCTCGACGTCGCGCCACCCGCCATCGTGGTGGCGCATCCGCCATTCCGCGGGAGGTGTGACGGCCCCCGACGGCAGCACCGACGTGAAGAAGCTGAGCGTGCGCGGCACGTCGTCCGGATGGACGAGATCGGACAGTCGCTTCCCTTCGATTTCGTCGGGTGCGTGCCCGAAGATCTCCATCACGGTCGGGCTCGCGTAGCGAATGACGGTGTCCGGATCGACGATGGTGATGACGTCGGAGGAGTGCTTGACGAGGGCCTCGAATCGGGCCTCGTTCTCGCGCTTCGATTGTTCGGAGAGCAGGCGAACGTTCTCGCGCACCGCGGCGATCTGGCGGATGACGACGAGCGCGGTGATCATGATGCCGCCGACCGCGAGCACGCTCATCGGCTCGGGCCAGCGCCGCACGGCGACGACGCCGAGCAGTCCGTAGCACACAGCGACGCTGATGTACGGCAGGAACGTGAAGGGCTGCGAACGAGCCTCGTTGTCGCTCTCCGGCGCGATCTCGGGCGGCTTCATGTAGTACCGCGCGAGCGCGAACACGATCACGACGTAGGCGAATACGTAGACGAAGTCGGTCCAGTTGGTGCTTCCCCATCCGAACTGCAAGACCGTGATGTCGGTCGAGAGGTCGGAGACGAGATAGAACAGCAGTCCCGTGAGCAGCATCGCAGAGGTTCCGGAGTTCGTCTGCGCGGGACGGCGCATGATCGCCGTGACGACGCCGAGCAGCAGAAGCAGCGATGCGACGGGATACGCCAGCGCCCAGAAGGTCCCCCAGAATCCATCGAGCTGGTAGGTGCTCGAGGGGATGATGACGAGATACCAGATCGCGAGTCCGCCACCGACGATGACGGTTCCCGCGTCGAGCATGAACTTCCAGTACTCGTTCTTCGCCCGGCGCGCGAGCGGCATCGTGAGCAGTCCTGCCAGCGCGAGCGCGTAGAAGCCGAAATAGAGAATATTGGTCCAGTCGGCGAGCGGATTCCCGTTCTTCACGAACTTGAGATAGAACGCCGTGATATTGCCCGCGAGCACGCACGCGAAGCCGATGCCCAGGTAGCGAAGCGCCCGCCGAATGCGCGGCTCGGTGCTCCTGCGCTGGCTCGCGCGGAGTGCGAGCGTTGCAGCGGCGGCATTCATCGGCAGGAAGGCGAGGGCACGCAGGATGTGCGACCAGAGATTCGTTTGCGCGCGGCCCATGAGCCACAGGTAAACGATTCCGTAGGCGACGATCAGGATGCTGAGTGCATTGCCCCAATCCGAGACCCACGCACGCACGCGTGCGCTCGCGTTCGACGCGCTGTCATTCGATTGCATGCTTTGTAGACGCGACTGCGGCCAGATCGTTTCGCGGAGCGCCCATGAGGACCCCGCCGCATGGCCCAGAACCACCGAGCCGGCCCGCAATTCGGGCCGGCTCGGCGACGCTGTGTCAAGGTCGGCTCAGGGGTGGTAATTCGCTCCCGCGGCTGCCATCGCGCCCGCTCCCATCCCAAATCCCAAAGCGGCGACGCAGAAGAAGATGACCCACGTGACGATGATTGCGCAGATCACCACCACCACCGTGTAGCCGACCGCCTTGTCTGGCGGCGACTTCATCAACACGGGAAGCCCGAGGAACAACAGATAGAGACTGTACAGCCCGAAGAGCACACCGATGATGCCGATCGCAGGAAAGAGCGAGAAGATCCCGCCTACCCACGACGCCGTATACGAGTACGCGACCACCTTGAGCGCCTGCACCTGATTCTTCGTGCCGCCGAACGTGGGAGCGAGACCGTCCACGATGAGCGCGACGATGAACACCGCCACCAGGCTGAAGATGTACAGCACCGCGGCGCTGGCGAGCGCGCGGCCGATCGGAGTCGAATAGTGAGTGCCGACGAATGGAATGGTGACTCCGAACAGCGACATGCCGAGCGCCTGGCAGATCACGGGGATCGCGGCGAGGGGCATGATGTACCCCGTATAGAGCGAGCCGATGGTCGCCGGCTCCGCATCGATCACCGGCCATTCCGTGCGCGGCGAGAGCAGGATGTTCTTGACGCGATCGACCAGAGCCATATCTCGCTCCATTGAAATGGGATGCACGATGTTAAGCATCCCAGACGCGAGCGGAAGACGGGTCGCGGGAAAATCGATCTTACGAGTCGGTCAAGTCGTTGTGCAGCAGTCTGTTGCGAGCTACGGCTGAGTCACGCTCACTCCATCCGTGAGCCGCAACGAGATTCGCCCGCCCTCCGGGATGCAGGCTCCGAGTCCGATGCCCTTCGTGCTGGGCGCGGCGTTGAATTCGGTGTGCGCAGTGCCCGTGCCGCTGATCGGGACCGCCTTCCCTGCAACGTCGATCGACACGCCCTTGGTCGTGATGAACACCGGGGCCTTGGCGCTGACTACGCTGAGTATCACCTGCGTGCCCACGGGCAACGTGACGCCGTTGCTGCCACTCACGGGCGTCACGGTCGTCGCGGTGAACTTGTCGCCATCGCTGCTGCTGTTGCTGCACACGCGGGATCCGCTCGCGAGCTCGAGTGTCGTTCCGGGGCCGATGTTGCCGGTCTTTGCGACGGGCGCAGGAGGCGGGGGCGGCGGAGCTGGCGCGGGAGCGGGAGTAGCCGCCGGTGCAGTCGTAGTCGGTGCAGGAGCCGATGTCCGCGGCTGCGTCGGAGGAGCAGTAGCGGGTGGAGTCACCGTGCGCGGAGCGGGCTCGCCGCGCGCAGGAGCACGCGTTTCGGGCACGCGTGGTTCAGACGGGCCGCGATGCGTGGGTGCAGCACGCTGTGACGAGCTCGATGGCGCCGCTGCCGGCGCAACGGCGGCCGGCGGCGCGTCGGACTTCGTGTGAAAAAAGCCCAGCTGGCTCAATCCAGTCACAGCCGCAGTGATCGATCCGACGAGCGCCGCCGTCGCCGTGAGATACCCCGGTGCCGTGTGATACCACTTCTGCTGGGGGGGCTTTGGTTCGTCCGCCATTCCGATTCGCCTCTGGGCCGGGTTCCTGTTCGCGCGATCCCGAATTCTATGATGCGCAAAGGGTGACTCGCAACGACCCTCGATGGTATCGGTGCGTGCACCGACTCCGGCGATATTCGCATCGATGCGCGCGAAGGGACGCGTACTCGATCATCCGGGAGACTCGCTCGCCTCCTCCTCGCGTGCAGCGGTGAAATCGTCGCCGGAAGCGAGATGCTCGTGGGAATCGCTGCCGGCCTCTTCGTCGTATACGAGCAGCAGATCGCGCAGATCCTGCTGACGCTGCAGGTGCCGCATCACGTCGCCGCCGATCTTGCCCGAATCCGCGAGCCGCACAAGCTCCGCTCGCTCTGCCCGCTGCATGCGCCGGCGCAGAGCACGAGACGCAGCAGCATCGAAGCCGTCGTTTCGCTCCGGCACGTGCGTGCGCTCCGCCGCGCGCCTTCGCTGCTCGTACTCGGCGCGCATCCGGTCGACGACCTCGTTCGGGAGCTTTTCGTCGCGCGCAATGCGGCGAAGAAAGTCGAGGGCGGCGTTCGCCATCGCGACACGCGCCAGGCGCTCCTCGTCGGCCTCCGCGTCATTTCCCTCGAGACCAAGGCGTCGAACCAGTGGCGCGATGCTGAAGCCCTGCAACACGAGCGTCAGGAAGATCACGCCGAAGGTCACGAAGATGATGAGATCGCGCGAGGGAAAGGGTGAGCCGCTGCGCGTGGTGAGTGGAAGCGCGAGCGCGATCACGAGGGAGTCCGCGCCGCGAAGTCCGGCCCACGCGACGAAGAACGGCTTCTTCCATCTGCTCGCGGGTTGTGCACGGGCATCGCCCGCCCTGTCACCGATGTAGATCGAGATGAACACCCAGACGAAGCGCACCAGGATGCACACCATGGTCGTGACGAGCACGATCACGAGCAGCTCGCTAAGCGTGTGCGTGCGCAGCGCCTCCATCACGTGCGGCAACTCGAGCCCTACGAGCATGAAGATCAGGCTCTCGAGCAAGAACGTCACCATGGACCACATCGCGCCGGCCTGAAGCCGCGTGGCCGGCGCGACCACGTGCGGGCCGCGCACTCCGAGATAGAGGCCCATTGTGACGACGGCGAGAATGCCGGACCCATGGAGCGCGTCGGCGGGCAGGTATGCGATGAAGGGAGAGAGCAGCGAGAGCGCGTTCTCCACCACCACCACATGGCCCATGTGCGCGCGCACGAAGGCAATGAGCCAGCCAGCGGCGAGACCTACGAGCGCGCCCCCCAGGCCAGTGAGCGCAAAGCTCCCGACCGCGGGCCAGAACGAGAAGCTTCCCGCAACCACCGCCGCCACCGCGAGGCGGTACGCCACGAGCGCGGTCGCATCGTTGATCAGCCCTTCGCCCTCGAGAATGGTCGTCACGTCTCGTGGCGCGCCAAGAGGGCGGAGCACGGCGGTGGCTGCAACCGGATCCGGCGGCGACACGATTGCGCCGAGCACGAACGCGGCGGGCCATCCGACCTGGGGAGCGAGGAAGTGCACGAGCGCGGCAACCGCGGCCATGGTCACGATCACGAGTCCCGTGGCGAGACGAAGGATCGGGCCGAGGAAGGTGCGCATCTCGCGCATCGAGATCGTGAGCGCGCCCCAGTAGAGCAGCGGCGGCACGAAGATCACGAACACCAGCTCGGGATTCACATTGGGCTGCGGCAGTCCGGGAACGAGCGCCACCGCGAGCCCGCCGAGCACCAGCAGCGATGGATGCGGAACGCCCCACTTCTGGGAGAGAATGCGGAGGGCGCCGGCCACCGCCACCAGGAGCATCAACAGCTCGAAAAGGCTCACGCGAGCTCTCCGTGACTGTTGCGCTGCGCGTTGCTCGATCGTTGAATGTGAGGATGACCCGGCGACCAAATCAGCGTACCCCCTGGTCCCGGTGGAGCGACGAGCGCCTGCTTGCGCTGCGCTTTCGGGAGCTGCGGATCTCGCGACCCGGCAAGTGGGTGACTCGCTGTCATGATCAGCTGCTGATGGAACTGTCGGACCGCTCGCTCAGAGTGCGTCCGCACGTGTGGCTCGCGGAGGACTGGTTCTCGCCACGCGGCATTCCTGGATTCGCGATTCCCTTCTACCTGGCCCACCCCAGACTCATGCGACTCGAGCGCGCGCAGATGCAGTCGGTGGAAGGTGGCACTCGCACGTCGTGCATGGCGATCATGCGGCACGAGGCTGGACACGCGATCCAGCACGCGCACCGCTTGCACCTTCGCGCATCGTGGCGCACGGCATTCGGCGCATCGGGCACGCCCTATCCCGACCGCTATCGTCCGAATCGCCGCAGCACGCGATTCGTTCGGCATCTTCCCGGCTGGTACGCCCAGAGTCATCCCGATGAGGATTTCGCGGAAACGTTCGCCGTCTGGTTGCGGCCGGGCTCACGCTGGCACTCACGCTACGTCAAGTGGCCGGTCGCGCTCGCAAAGCTCGAGTACGTGGACTCGCTGATGCATGAATTGAGCGACGTGCGCCCGCCGGTCACCACACGCGCGCAGCCGCACTCGATCGCCCGGTCGTCGCTCACCCTCGGCGAGCACTACGGCGCACTGCGCCGAGCACGGGCGGCGGCGCCCGCGGGATGGCTCACGCTGTGAAGCGCGCACCGCGCCGCAACGCGCTGCGTGTGATCGCGCTCACGCACCCGGACCACGTGCCGCCGGAAACGCTCGACGGGCACACGGGCCAGGAAGTGCTCGCGTGGCGAGCCGAGTTCGATGTCGTGCACGGGCTCCGCGAGCTCGGCCACGAAGTGCGGACGCTCGGCGTCCAGGATGATCTTCAGCCCATTCGCGACGCCGTGTCCGAGCTCGAGCCGCACGTCGTGTTCAACCTGCTCGAGGAATTCCAGTGGAACGCCACCTTCGATCACAACATCGTGGCCTTCCTCGAGCTGTTGGGCGTGCCGTACACCGGCTGCAACCCGCGCGGGCTCGTGCTCTCGCGGGGAAAGGCACTGTCCAAGAAGCTTCTTGCCTACCATCACATTCCGGTGCCGCAGTTCGAGGTGTTTCCGCTCGGACGCAAGGTGCGGCGCCCCGCGGAGCTCGCCTTTCCACTGTTCGTGAAGAGCCTCACCGAGCATGCCTCGATCGGCATCGCGCGCGCATCGCTCGTGCAGGACGATGATGAGCTTCGCGAGCGCGTGGAGTTCATTCACGATCGCATCGGAACGGACGCGATCGCCGAACAGTTCATCGCCGGCCGGGAGCTGTACGTGAGCGTGGTGGGCAATTCACGGCTTCGGTCTTTCCCGGCGTGGGAGCTCGTGATCGACGATCAAGACGCGAACGAGCCGCTCATCGCCACCGCGAAGGTGAAGCACGACCTCCAGTATCAGGCGAAGAGAGGGGTGCGTCTTCGTGCGGCCGAGGGATTGTCGAAAGCGCTGGCCGCACAGCTCGGATGGATGAGCAAGCGCATCTATCGTGTGCTCGAGTTGTCGGGGTATGCCCGCATCGACTACCGCCTCGATGCCAGGGGAGAGCTCTATTTCCTGGATGCGAACCCGAACCCGGATATCTGCGAGAGCGAGGAGTTTGCTTCAGCCGCGCGCTCCGATGGGGTCGAATACCCGGAGCTGCTGCAGCGCATCGTTCGCTTGGGAATGGGAGCGCGTCCCCTTTCGGCGGCCGGCTGAGCCCACGACCGCCGGGGGACGTTCAGGCTGCGCGCTGGGAAGCCGCGCGCCAGACCTGCGTGCCTTCGTCCAAAGAAAAGACGTACTGGAACTTCGCCGGCGGAAATCCGCGGACGCCGATTTCGAGCATATCGCCGGTTTCGGCATCGGCCTGCACCGCGATGACGTCGAGCGCATCCTTGAACGAATCGCTTTCGACGGCACCCTTTCGTCGAACCTCGGAGCTGCCGATAGAGAACTCATAACGCGGCATGCTGTCCTCCCCTGTTTGTCGTCATATCTCTATACACGTGGGGAGTCCGTTTAGTTTCGATTCTCACACGCCCGTCATATTGGCGGGAACAGAGCGTGCTGGATCTGTCTTGCTCCAGAAGACCTACTCGGAGCATCGTGATGAGCACATCCCAGAATACCCTCAGTGCCGCAAACGCCGGCACCGTTTCGTTCGGCGACCTCACCGTCAACCGGCTCGGCTTTGGTGCGATGCGGATCACCGGCGAGGGCATCTGGGGCGAGCCCAGGGATCATGAAGAAGCAAGGCGCGTGCTCAGACGCGCGGTCGAGCTGGACATCAATCTCATCGACACGGCAGACTCGTACGGTCCCGAGGTCTCCGAGCGACTGATCGGCGAAACGCTGTCTCCGTACAAGCCCGGGCTGGTGATTGCAACCAAGGGTGGATACACGCGCTCGGGACCCAACAGATGGACGCCGAATCTGCAGCCGCGACATCTGCGCGAGGCGCTGGAAGGGAGCCTGCGCCGGCTCAAGCTCGATCGCATCGATGTCTATCAGCTCCACAACGCCGGCGACAAGTCCGTGCCTCTGGAAGATGCGATCGGCGCGCTGGCGGAGATGCAGCGCGAGGGGAAGATCCGGCACATCGGGGTGAGCAACTTTTCTGTGCGGCAGCTCACGCAAGCCCGCGAGATCGTGAACGTCGTGTCCGTGCAGAACCGCTACAACCTCGGCGACCGTGCGTCGGAGGCGGTGCTCGCCGAATGCGAGGCACTCCGCATCCCATTTCTGCCTTGGGCGCCGCTGGGAGGCAATCACCGCGCCGCCACGGCGGCGCTCGAGAGCGTAGCGAAGCGACATGGCGCGACGCCGAACCAGATTTCGATCGCCGCACTGCTCGCGCACTCGCCGGTGATGCTTCCGATTCCCGGAACGTCGCGCGTGGCACATCTCGAGGAGAACATCGCGGCCGCCAGCATCGAGCTCACGGACGCGGACCGCCGAGAGCTGTCGCTCACGTCGTGAGATCAGCGGTTCGCTCCCGCCTTCTTCCTTTTTCGCCGTTTCGAGAGCACGATACCTCCCCATACGAGCAGGCCGGCCAGCACCACCCAGCCGGCCGGCCCGAGGTATTTGTGCACGACCTTGAAATGCACCCCGAGTTGCTGGCCGATGTACGCCAGTACACCGCACCAGACGATCGTCCCGATGAAGTTGTAGAGCAGGAACGCGAGCACGTGCATCTTGGCGTAGCCGGCGGGTAGCGAGATCAATCCGCGCACACCGGGAATGATCTGTCCGATCACGACCGCCATACTGCCGTGCTTCGCGAACCACCGTTTGGGCTTCTCGAGATCCTGAGGGCGGAGCAGCAGCCACCTACCGTGCTTCGTCACCCAGTGCTTCATTTTTTCTTCGCCTGCCGTTCGCGCCAGATAATACAGCGGGAGCGCGCCGAGCACCGAGCCGATGGTGCCGGCGATGATGACGCCCGCCAGAGTCATCCGGCCGCGCGACGCCGCGAAGCCGGCGAGCGGCATGATGAGCTCCGACGGAAGCGGCAGGACCACGTTCTCGATGGCCATGAGGAGCGCGACACCGTAGATCCCCATTGACGTCACGAGTCCTGCGATCCATTTGATCATTCGAAACGGCAGTGCAAAGCCGATACCCCACGCCCTCTCAACGCAAGTCTCCCCAGCCCCGACCCATGACGACCGACGATTCGCAGTCCATCAACCGCCGCACGTTCATGACGACGTCTCTCGCCGCGGGCGCTCTGATCAGCACGCACTCGAATCCGCTGCTCGAGTTGTCGAAGCGTGCGAGTCCGCAGGCCGGAGGACTCCGCAATGTCGGCGGCCCGGTCGAGGAGAAGTCGATCACCCAGCTGCAGGAGGCGATGCGAACCGGCGTGATGACCTCGCGTGCCATCACGGAGGCCTATCGTGCACGAATCGCGGAAATGGACAAGGACCTTCGATCCGTGATCGAGCTCAACCCGGATGCGCTCGCGGTAGCCGATGCGATGGATGCGGAGCGAAAGAGCGGGAAGGTTCGCGGACCGCTCCACGGGATTCCGATTCTGATCAAGGACAACGTAGGGACGGCGGACAAGATGGAGACCACCGCGGGCTCGCTCGCGCTGGTTGGAGCGCGCCCACCGCGCGACGCGTTTCTCGTCGAGCGGTTGCGCGCCGCGGGTGCGGTGATTCTCGGCAAGACGAATCTCAGCGAGTGGGCGAACTTTCGCAGCACCCATTCTTCGAGCGGCTGGAGCGGTCGCGGTGGACAGTGCCGCAATCCGTATGCGCTCGACCGCACGCCGTCCGGGTCGAGCTCCGGCTCGGCGGCGGCGGTGGCGTCGAGCTTCTGCGCGGCCGCGATCGGCTCTGAAACGAACGGTTCGATCGTGAGCCCGTCGGCGACATGCTCGCTCGTGGGAATCAAGCCCACGGTGGGGCTGGTGAGTCGGAGCGTGATCATCCCGATCTCGCACACGCAGGACACCGCGGGCCCGATCGCGCGCACCGTCACGGATGCCGCCATTCTCCTCGGCGCGGTCGCGGGCGCAGACCCGAAGGACAAGGCGACGCTGGCCGCCGGTGCGAGGCGCGAGGAGAACTATGCCGCAGGGCTCGACGCAAACGCGCTCAAGGGCATGCGCATCGGAGTTCCACGCGAGCAGTACTTCGGCTACAGCACCTCCGCAGATTCGGTGACGCAGCACGCCATCGATCTCATGCGCGAGAAGGGCGCTGTCATCGTCGATCCGGTGCCGATCATGAAGATGGGTGACGTGGGCGAAGCCGAGCTCGAGGTGCTGCTGTACGAGTTCAAGGCGGGAATCAACGACTATCTCTCCGCGCTTGGCCCAAGCTCGACGATGCGCACGCTGTCTGATCTCATTGCCTTCAACGAAGCGAACAAGAGCAAGGAGATGCCGTACTTCGGGCAGGAGCTCTTCGAGCAGGCGCAGAAGCGCGGTTCCCTCGCGGATGCGAAATACACGAAGGCACTGGCGAAGTCGCGACTCAACACGCGCGCGAAAGGGATCGACGCGATCATGAGCGCCCACAAGCTCGACGCCTTGATCGCGCCGACGAACGGCCCCGCGTGGCTGATCGATCTGGTGAACGGCGATGCGGATAGCGGAGGAAGCTCGTCGCCCGCAGCGGAGGCGGGCTACCCGGCGATCACGGTGCCCGCGGGCTATGCATTCGGATTGCCGGTGGGTGTTTCGTTCTTCGGACGCGCATGGAGCGAGGCGAAGCTCATTCGCATCGCGTACGCGTTCGAGCAGGCATCGAACGCGCGGCGGGCGCCGGGCTACGAGAGATCCGCCGTGCTCTAGCTCGCACGCGCAGGCTCCGCCCTGCGACGCCGTGCGCAACCCTTCGCATTGTCACTTTCCGCGAGTCGCGTCGCTCGACAGCTGCGCGGAATCGAGCGGGACGCCGTACTCGGCCAGAATCTTGTGAATGGCGGAACGCTCGCGCACGAGCAGCGTGTCCAGGGTGCGCGCCAGCGCGGAGTCCGTGCGGCCCACGCCCACGGCGATGTCGAAGGCGAAGGTCTGCCCGGACGCATCGTGCGCTGGCGTGACGGGCACGATGGTGAGTGGCGTGTGCGAGCGCTTGGCGAAATAGCCGGCGAACGGACCCCAAACGATGGCGACATCGATCTCGCCGCGTTCGAGCGCCTTGATGATCTCCGCCTGGGGATCCGGCTTGGAATAGTCGCCGACGATTGGATAGCCGCGCACGTTCTGGACGATCCCGCGAGCTGCCAGCGCCTGGGC
>DATGDQ010000521.1:0-5173 GCA_035310785.1 Gemmatimonadaceae bacterium
TGCGAACCGTGTATCGGGCAATCGATGAGGCGATCGGCTCACTGGTGCGCGAGGCGGGCGATGCGCGCATCATCGTGTTCGCGGCGCACGGGATGGCGCATCGCTACGGCGCGCACTTCATCCTGCGCGACGTGCTCTTCGCGCTCGGCGCTGCCGCGCCACCGCCCGAGCCCCTTCGCACTCGCGCGCGCGGTCTCGCGGCCAAGGTCTGGCACCGGCTGCCCGCGCCGATGCGCGCGCTGCTCTCACCCCTGCGGGCACGGGTGGCGCCGGGCGCCTCGAATCACCGCGTCACGCCTGGGATCGGCGTCGATCCCGCGAGGAGCCGCTGCTTTCCGCTCTCGAACGGCCTGGCGGTGAGCGGCGTTCGACTCAATCTCGTGGGCCGGGAGCCGACGGGCACCCTCGAACCGGGACACGATGCCGACCGCTTCATCGACCAGCTCGAGCAGGATCTGCTCGCGATCGTCGACGATGTGAGCGGCGCGCCGCTCGTCAGCCGCGTCGTGCGCACGGGTGACCTCTACGATGGAGAGCACATCGACTCGCTCCCCGATCTGCTCGTGGAGTGGAACGAGGCGGTGGCGAACGGGAGCACTGCGCTCGCCGACGGCAACCGTGCGCGCGTGCGTGCACGATCGCCGAAGATCGGGACGATCGAAGGTGCGAACGACTATGCGCGGAGCGGCGAGCATCGTCCGGGCGGGTGGCTCGTGGCCGCGGGAGCCGGGATCAAGCCGATGCGCCTCGATCGCACCCCGTCGCTGCTCGATCTTGCGCCGACGTTTGCCCGGTTGCTGGGAGTCGCGCTTCCGGGCGCCGCGGGCGCACCCATCGCGGAGATCGTGGAATAGCGCACGACGCGGCTGCAGATTTGGCTCACCACTTCTGCGAGCAAGCGAGCGAGATGACGATCCCCGACACGCCACGCACACTCGATTCCACGATTCACCTCCGCAACGCCACAGCGGGCGACGCGGAAGCCATATCGACACTGCTGAAAGACCTCGGGCACACGACGAGCGGTTCCGAGATTCCCGCGCGGCTCTCGGCGGTGCTGAGCGATCACGGCGCCGTGCTGCTCGCCGTCGATGATGCAGACGAGCCGCTCGGCATGATCAGCCTGGCGCGGCACTACGCCATCCACGCACCGGGCCCGATCGGATACATCACCGCGCTCGTGACATCGAGCTCGGCCCGGCGTCGCGGAATAGGTCAGCTGCTCGTGGCCGCGGCGAAGGACTGGGCCGTGAAGCAGGGCTGCGTTCGGCTCTCCGTCACGAGCGCCGAGCGTCGCGCGGATGCTCACGCGTTCTATCCCGCGTGCGGACTGCCCTACACGGGGCGCCGATTCGCGATGGAAATCCCACGGGCGCACTAGCGCGCGCTGCACGCGCGCAGCAGCAGATTCAAAACGATGGTCAGCACGACCGAGATCACGATGCTCGCCGCGCAGCCCGTTACGCGTATGGTCATGCGGTTCTCCGGAAGCAGAGGCGAGTGCACCGAGGCAGAAGGCGTGCCCATGCGGCGCACAGTGATCGCGCGCCAAACGAATGATGCCCGGCGCCGAGAAGCTCGGCACCGGGCATCGCGCGACGCGTTCCGCTCCGCTTACTACGCTGCAGCGTCGGCCAGCACGTTCTCGTCGGCCGTGGTCGGGTCGATGATCACGGCAATCTCGAGGATGCGGTCGGCGGGGAATCCGCCGCGGCGCGCATGCTCGCGGATGAGCTCCATGTTGGTGGAGATGTAGATGCACGTGATCTTGTCCTCGGTCACGTAGCTCTGCACCCACTGAATGTCGGCACCGAGCTCACGGAGGACGGCGCACGACTTCTTCGCGATTGCTTTCAGGTCCGCTGCGGATAACGCACCCGCGTTCGGGATCTCCCGCTCGATGATGAACTTCGGCATTGCCGTTCTCCGTATCCAGGTTGTTGGGTTCAGTGAGCGACCATCGTTGCGACATCCGTCGTGTTGTTGCAGTTCACCTGCGGGTTCCAGTCGGCGTACAGGCCGCTCGGGTTCGTCTTCCACGCCCAGACATGGAGACCCCAGAGCTGGAAGGTGTCGTTCTGCTTGAACTTCTGGCCGAACAGCTCCGGGGGAGCCTCGCTGCGCGCATGAGCGCTGTAGGGGACGATGTACTCGACTGCGACCAGCTCCTCGGAGCCATCCGCCTTCGGCTCGTACAGCAGCAGCTGCGGCTTGCTCACCTGCACCGTGCCGTCGATGTACGCCGTGTTACCGTAGTGGAAGCCCATTCCGCCCAGGCTCGGGTCGGACATGCACGACGTGATCTTCGCGGACCAGCCGGCGGCGGTTGCCGCCGTGAAGGAGCGCAATGGCGCGGTGACCTGCCGGAGCGTTTCCAGATCCGGGTTCGGTCCGCTGGCGGTGGCATCGCTGCAGCCAGCCAGTAGCGCCATACAGGTGAGTAGCAGTGCGGCTCGTCTCATCATGCCTCGTGTGATTAGGTTTTCGTGTACCCGCGCGACAACGATGATCCGAGGCCATTAGCTGAGCGGTATGTCCGGAATTAGCCAAGAATTAGCTGGCGAGCGACACGCGATGGTCACCGTGCAGCTGCTCGGCGGCGCCAGCCTTCGCTCGGGGAACACCGTTCTCGCCGGTCCGCCCGCGCAGCGACATCGCATTGCGCTCTTGGCGATGATCGTCGCGGCGTGGCCGCAGCCGCTCTCCCGCGACCGGGCGATGGCGATGCTCTGGCCCGAGCGGGATCTCCCCAACGCGCGCAGGCTGCTCAACCTCGCCGTGCACGTGTTGCGCGCGGCACTGGACGATGGTGCGATATCGTCGGCCGGCGACGGACTGCTCTTCAATCCGTCGCTCGTGCGCTGCGATCTTCACGAGCTTCGCGCGGCGATCGCGGCCAACGCGCCCGATCGAGTCGTGCGCCTCTACTCGGGTCCGCTGCTGGATGGGTTTCATCTCGACGATGCCGGCGACTTCATGTACTGGCTCGACGAGCGCCGGAGCGAGCTGTCGCATGCGTACGTGGGGGCGCTCCTCACCGTCGCGGAGCGGCAGAAGAAGAACGGCGACGTGCATGGGAGAGTGGGCACGTGTCGCAAGCTGGTGGCGCTCGACCCGCACTCGGGCGTGTATGCGCAGGCGCTGATGCGCGCACTCGAGGCCGCGGGCGATCGAACGGCGGCGCTGCAGCACGCGAACGAGCACGCGCAGCGCCTGCAGGCCGATCTCGATCTCGAGCCCGACGCGGCGGTGGTGGCGTTGGCCGCGCAGCTGAGCCGCGCGCCCGCGAGACCCGATCCGGTGCTCACGCCGCGAGCGGGGATTCGCTCGTGCGTCGTTGCGGTGCTGCCGTTTCTCAGCTTGAGTGCCGACCCGGCGAACGAATACTTCGCCGAAGGCATTACCGAGGACGTCATCGCGCATCTCTCGAAGATCCGCGCGCTGGAGGTGATCTCTCGCGCATCGGTGATGCGTTTCAAGGAGCGCGGCCAAAGCACGAAGGAGATCGGGGCCGCGCTCGGAGCGACCTCGGTGCTCGATGGCAGCGTGCGGCGCGCCGGAGATCGTGTGCGCATCGTGGCGACGCTGATCGATGCGGAGACGGACCAGCATCTGTGGGCCGAGACGTATGATCGGGAGATGACGGACATCTTCGCGATCCAGACGGACGTCGCGCTGCAGATCGCGGCCGCGCTCAAGACGCAGCTCTCGCTCGACGAACAGGCGCGCGTGCACACGAAGCCGACGCGAGATCTGCAGGCCTACCATCTCTTCCTGCAGGGACGCCGCTGTCTTTCCAAGTGGACCATCGATGCGGTGGCGAACGCGACGGACTGCTTCGAGCGGGCGATCGCACGCGATCCACGTTTCGCACTGGCGTACGCGAATCTCGCGATGGCGCACATCGAGTCGGCGGAGAGCGGCGCGCGGCCTCCCGAAGAGGCGTACGCGCGTGCGGACGAGACCGCGCGCATGGCGCTGAGGCTGGATCCTGAATTGAGTGCGGCGCACTGCACGCTGGGCTACATGAAGATGGTGCGTGAGTTCGATTGGGCGGGGGCGGAGCAGGAGTTCAAGCGAGCGTTGGAGCTGAGCCCGAGCAACGCGGACGCGCTCGATGTGTTTGGACGTCTCTGCTCCGCGTTGGGTCGTCACGACGAGGCCATCGGGCTCGTGGAGCGTGCGCGCGAGCTGGATCCGCTTGCGCACCGCGTGGACGTGGTGACGGCGCTGCTGCGCGCGGGTCGGTACGAGGGCGCCGTCCCGCTCGCGCAGAACGCGGTGGAGCTCGACCCCGCTCACGATCGCGCGGTGGCGACGCTGGGGTGGGCGTACCTGCTGAGTGGGCGCATGGACGAAGGCATCGAGGAGCTCGAGCGAGCGGTGTCGCTATCTCCGGGGAACTCGATGTGGCTGGGGCAGCTCGGAGCGGCGTATGGCGCTGCGGGAAAAGCGGCGAAGGCGCGCGTGATCCTGCGGGATCTCGAGGCGCGCGCGAAGAGCGCGTACGTGTCTCCCTACCATTTCGCGTACGTGTACACGGGACTCGGCGAGCATGATCGTGCGCTCGACTTGCTGGAGCGGGCGGTGCGCGAGCGCGGCGGAGCGGCATATGGCATCAGGAGCTCGTTCCTGTTCACGCCGTTGCGCGGGCACCCGCGATTCCGGGCGCTGTTGAGAACGATGAAGTTGGAATAGAGCCGTCGACGCGCTCCGCCACCAATTTCTTTTCTCTCACATTTTTCTTTGCGGATCATGCCCAGACTGATCGCGTCTCCGACGATCATTGCAGCCGCGGGGAACAAGCCGAAGGTGATCGAGGAGTACGCCGGCCGCGTGAACTCCGGCAGCTCGAACGTCAGCGTTGCGCGGATGGTCTCGCCGGCTGGGTGGCGCGAGCCCGGTCAGCGCCCCGAATTCGAGGAAGTGACGGTCGTGTTGCGCGGAATGCTGCGCGTCGAGTACGAGGGAGGAACGCTCGACGTGCGCGCGGGGCAGGCGGTGGTGACGGCGCCCGGTGAGTGGGTGCGCTACGAGAGTCCGGAGCGGGACGGCGCGGAGTACATTGCCGTGTGTCTGCCGGCCTTCTCGCCGGAGAGCGTGCGTCGCGATCCGGCGTAGCTCGCGGGGATGAGCTCGTAAGTGGCGTTTTCGCTGGCTGAGGTGAGCGCGG
>DATGDQ010000522.1:0-10603 GCA_035310785.1 Gemmatimonadaceae bacterium
GCGCAATGGAAGAGGAGCGTTTACTGCTTGATGACCCACACCCGAACCTCGGGCTTCACGTCGGCGTGCAGGCGAACGGGTATTTTGTAGACGCCAAGCGCCTTGATCGGTTCGTGAAGGTCGATCTGGCGCTTCTCGATCTCCGGAAATCCCTGTGCGTGAAGCTGCTGCGCGATATCCGCAGACGTTACCGAGCCGAACAGCTTGTCCTCCTCGCCCACGCGCGCGGAGAAGGTCAGCGACACCTGCTCGAGTCGGCTCGCGAGTGTCTGCGCCTGGGTGCGGCGCTCGTTCTCCGCCGCCTCGAGGTGCGCCTTCTCGCGCTCGATGCGCTTGCGATTGCCCGGCGTCGCCTCGTAGGCCAGTCCACGCGGGAGTAGAAAATTTCTGCCGTACCCAGGAGACACCATCACGATGTCGCCGGGCTGGCCGAGGTTGTCGATTGCCTGCTTGAGAATCACTTCCATCGGAATGCTCCGGTCGAACGGTTGATCTTCGAGTGAGCTATCTGCTGGCGTCGCGTCCTGCCGGCGAGCTCGCCGTGCGCACGCGCCGCCGCCAATCGAACCACGTGTCGGTGACGCCCAGGCCGACTGCGAGCGCGAGCGACACCGGAAACAATACCACTGCGGCGAAGCTCACCGCGAATTGCGCTCCCAGGGTCAGCTGGGGGTAGAACCAGGCGATCACACCAAAGCCGCGCAACGCGTACAGTGCGCCGAAGAACACGACGAGATTCGCGCCGAAGACGCGCAACGCTTCGAGCGACGGCAGAACCGTGAGCGTCATTCCTGCCACGAGTGCCCAGATCAACTCATCGCTGAACCGGAAATAACGAAACGGCGCGAGAGCAGCGCCCAACCGCGCGCGACTCATGCGGTGATACAGCGCCCATGCCAGCGCACATGCCGCCAGCGATTCCAGCGCCAACAGCGCCGGATACAGCGGCGCCGCGAACGTGCCCGAGGCTTCCTGCAGCTGTACCGCGCGCTGCGCGGCCCAGTCGCGTACGGCTGGAGCGAAGCTCGCGTTCGGGAACCCCCGCGCCCACTGTGCGAGCACCGTGGAGTTGCGCGACTGCAGCTCGCGCGCGAACACGGCCTCTATGCGACCTGCAGCGTGCGTTGCGAACGCCATCCCGATCACGGCAATCAGCGCCGCGATCCCCACCGCTGCCAACGCACGGCCGAGGAACTGCCGACGCCAGCCGAGTATGCAGACGAGGCCGAGCGCGCCGGCCACGAGCACTCCCCACGAACGAACGAAGTCCGTGTACGCCTCGCTTCCGGGGCGCGACGGAATCGCCAGCAACAGACCGGCAAGCGTCGCCCATGCGAGCGCGAGCGCCAACGATCCACCCCGACGCCAACCGGCAATGAAGCACGCGGCGAGCGCGGGTACGAGCAGAACCAGTGTATCGACGACAGGTGCGGCCGCCCGCACGACCGGCGCGTGCGAGAGCAGGAGGAACGCGATGAGCGCAATCACGATGCGCGTCCAGCCCTGCTCCCGCGGCGGAGCCGCGAGGGCGTCGCTCATGTCAGGCCTGGTGACCCCGGATGTACGGCACGAGCGCGAGATAACGCGAGCGCTTGATCGCCGTCGACAGCTGACGCTGATGACGTGCGCACACTCCACTCAACCGGCTCGGCAGAATCTTGCCGGTGTCGGTGAGAAAGCGGCCGAGGGTGCGATCATCCTTGTAATCGATGAAGCGCACGCGGGTTTCGCAGAACGGGCAACTCTTCTGTGGGCGTCGCATGCTAATCCTCGTCGTCGTCATCGTCACTCACGCGCCCGCGACCGGCGGCGATCTCTTCCTCGCTCATCGGCGGAGCGCCGACTTCGTGCTCATGCAGCGTGATGAGATAGCGAACGACGCCCTCATCGAGCTTCAGTGCGCGCTCGTACTCCGGAAGCGTGGCGGCTTCGGTCTCGAAGTGCGCGATCGTGTAGTGACCCGTCTCGCGACGGCCGATGGGATACGCCAGCTGGCGCTTTCCCCAGTGCTCGACGGCAACGTCGCCGGTGCCGAGCAGCGCGTGTACGCGCGTGAGTGTGTCATTGATGGCGGCATCTTCGAGTGCGGCATCGAAGATGTACACCACCTCGTACTTGCGAGGCATGTTCGTGATTCCTCCCTGTGGACTGCCGCCTCCCGCGCGGACGGCGGGAGGAGGGGGGCAAGTCTTAGAAGCCTCGCAAGTTAGCGCTTTCGGTAGGCCGCGCGCAATTGCTGCCGCATGGCGCGCGCGGTGGCGCGCAGCGCGGCGCCCAGGGCGGGCTCCTGCGGCGGGGCCGCTCGACGCGCCGCTGACGGCGCTGCTCCCGGAGCGAGCATCTCGCGTGTCTCGGTGCAGAACACCGAACGTCCGGAGAGCTGCGCGATCTGCACCGCCAGGGCCGCGTCGCTCTCGATGAACAGCCAGGCACCGGTCTCCAGGTAGATCTCGGACTTGAAGCGGGCGTAGGCGCGAGCCGCACGACGCGCCGCCATGTCGGGATACTGCATCATGCGCAGCTCCCCGTACTGCACCTTGTGCCGCGCGAGCCACTCCACGGTCTGCGCGCGATACTTCTCGAGACGGGACGTCACGAGCCATCCCACGGGTGCCGTCGGAAGGAGGAGCGCAGGGGTGTCCCGAAGAAAAGTGAGGTACTCCGGGCCATCGTCGTTCTGCTCGTCCGTCGGATCGAGACAGAGCACGCCATCGATGTCCATGCAGCTGTTCGTGAGCACGGTGCCGTGCATGAGGTTCCACTCGAATACACGCGGCATCGGCACGATCTCGCGGTACAGGTCGACGTGCCCGTCCAGTCGCGCCTCCGGAGCCATGTACACCGCGGCGTAGCTCACGCGATGCGGCAGCGCTGCCGCCGCAAGACTCGCCTTCACCTTCTGCATCGCCGAGCCCGAGCAGATGCTGTCGTCGACCACGAGCACGTGGCGCGGCTTGGAGAGGAACTGTCGTGGATCGGCGCCCTTGAAGCGCGCTCCGGACTGAATGACGCGGCCTTCGATGAGCCCCGCGACGTCCGTCATCGGAACGTTGAGGTGGAGCGCCAGCAGGTTGGCGACCAGCAGCCCACTGCGCGGTATCCCAGCCACGATGTCGATGTCGCGCGGAAGGTCGGCGAGCCAGCTCACCACCGCGTCGTCGAGCTGCGCAACCGTACGATATTCCACGCTAACCGTCCCGCACCGAGGAGGAGGGCATCATCGATGGACGATTTCGTGAATCCGGGCGCAATTCGCGGTGCTGTCGGGGATCGGCGTTCGCCACCGGTACGCGATGAGGCGGGTGGAAGGGGCCAGATGCACGGGGTCGAGCGTTGTCTCGATGTAGTCCGCCACCCCGGATTGCACGCTCCAGGGCGTGCGCCACTGCCCGTGCTCGGCCACCACCAAACCGGTGGGGAAGCAGGCGCGCAGCTGATCGAGCGACTGCGTGGTGCTGACGACGGGACGCGCCAGCTTGGGGAAGACCGTGTACTCCGGCCCCGGATGCCGCGGATCGCCGAGGTAGTCGACGCTGAGAAGCACGTCCGCGCGATTCAGGTAGTAGAGCGACTTGAGCTCGGAGGTCGAGATCACGACCGCGGAGCTATCGACCTGCGGCCCCAGCACGGCGTGGGCCGCGTCCCAGTCCGGCTGGCCGCGATACAGTAGCGCGAGCTGCCAATCCGCATCGCTCACGAGCATCATCTTGAGCGCGTACGACGTGGCGCCGTTGCCGAGCGCCGCGAATGCCGCGACGAAGGCAAAGAGCAGTGAGGCACCGCGCGCCCGCGTCGCTGCTGAAAGCGAGGTGCCTGCCAGCCAATCCAGCGCGCCCTCGATCGCAGGGCGCAGACGCTGCGCACCCTCCGCCACGCCGAGTCCCACGACCGCGAAGAACATCGGCATCACGGAGAACAGATATCGCTCCGCCTTCCACGCCGCCAGCGAATGCGTCACGAACGCGATGACGAACGGGACGACGCAGAACAACGTCGCGCGGCCGTTGCGATAGATCGCGAGAATCGCGAGCAGCGGGAAGAGCGTCCAGATCGTCCCGTATTGATCGAGAAAGATGTCGTGGTAATAGCGGGTGTTGTGACGATTGGCGGCAGCCCACTGATCGACGTAGCTGAACAGCGCGAGCTGGCTGGCAAATGCGCCTCGTCTGATCGCGAAGAGGACGACGACGCCGACGACGATCGCCCCCGCGAGGGCGCCCAACATCTGTGGAGGGCGAAGCCGCGCGCGCGCGAGATCCGCTGCCGCCCACACGAGCACACCCGCGACGCCGACGATCGTGATGACCTGAAAGTGGAGCGCGAGCAGGAACAGAAGCACCGCGCCCGCGCAGAGCTGGAACACGCGCGCGACGGTGAGCGAGCGGTCGGTGACGGCGCGGTAGATGAGAATCGCGCCACCGAAGAAGCACAGCGTCTGGATCGTGTAGAATCTGGCGAGCTGTGACAGGTAGATCGATTGCGGCTGGAAGCAGAAGAGCATGGCTGCGATCCAGGCGGCGACGCGCCCGCCGACGGAGCGCACCCAGACGAACAGGAGCGTGACGAGCGCTGCTCCCGCGATGACGGCTGGAATTCGCGCGACCGCGAGGCTCTCGCCGAACACACGGAAGAGCGCGGCGGTGAGGTAGGTGAACAGCCGCGCGCGAGAGTACGGCTCGCCTCCGGGGGTGAGCTCGAGCGTTCCGTGCGCGAGCAACGAGTGCGCGGCCATCACGTGGTTCAGCTCGTCCACGTACGGCGTGTGGTGCAACCCGAACAGGCGCGCGACGAGCGCGATCGCGAATACCGCGAGGGGCGCGGCGATCGCGGCAGCGGCTGGCCTGGATGGCCGGTCGATTCCAGGGGAGCTCATGCGTTCCAATGTAGCAATGAAGCGAAGACGCCCGCGATACGTATTTCATCGCGGGCGCCTCCGTATGCGTCAGAACGTGACAGTTGACGCCAACGGCGTGAGAGCGTCGGTCAGCTCGTGAGCCATTGCGCGACGCCGCCGTGTCTCGAGCACGCGCCCGTGCGATGAGTCGCGTGTGAGTACATCCCGTCCTTGCACTTGGCGATCGCGCCGGTGGGATCGTTGTTCTCGGACTTGCTGGAGCCGCTGGTTGCGGCGGTGCGAGCAGGTGCAGCGGCAGGGGCAGCGGGAGTTGCGGCGGGGGCCATCTTCGAGGCGGCAGGCGGTGCGGGAGCGGGGGCTGGTGCCGGAGCGGGAGCGGGCGCTGGCGCCGCTGCTGGCGCAGCGCCCGTCGACACGCCGCCGTGCTTCGAGCACGCGCCGCGTCCAGCCTTCGATGTCGTGCCATCGCTGCAGGTGACCATCGTGCTCGCCTTGGCATTCGCCTTGGCGGCCTTCTTCGCAGCCGCGGTGGCCTTCTTGTCCACTCCTCCGTGGCCGGAGCAGGCGCCGCGGCCCGTGGTGGACGAGGTGGATCCGTCGGTGCAGATGGTCGTCGCAGTTGCTTGCGCACCCGCCGATTGCGAGATGCTACAGAGAGCGGCGAGTGCCGCCGTGACGAGCAGAGGACGCATACCCATCGGGAGTCTCCGGAAAGAGAAAATGCACGCGTACTGGGGAACGTGCGGCAAGCCAGGGGTCACGGCATTGCGACACGCATCATTGTACCGCAGCGAGATGAGAACAGCACGGGCGCAAAGAACTCTTTACGAATGCGATTCCGCCGCTAGTATTCCCCCCGCAAGATGGCATTTCGGAGCGCGCGCAAACTGCGGATCGAGAGCCGTCGGCACTCTGGGCCGGTGCCTGGCGCCCGCTGTACACTTATTCGGGCGTGAGCGGGCTCGTACCGAGCCAGGCTCGCCCAACACAGTCCTCTTCACCCGGAATCGCGATGCGCATGCGCTCTCGCTCGTCTGTCCTGTTCGCAATCCTGATCCTCTTCGCGCTGCCAAGCGCGCTCCTCGCGCAGCAACCGAAGAAGAAGACGTTGGAGGGGAAGCCAACACCAGCCGCAGCCACCGGAGTCGATTCCGGCGCCATCGTGCTGCCGACCGCGCTCAAGGCGCGCTCGATTGGCCCCGCGGTCATGGGCGGCCGCGTGTCGAGCATCGCGCTCGATCCCGCGGATCCGTTCACCTTCTACGTCGGGCTCGGCACGGGCGGCATCATGAAGAGCACCGACAACGGGTCCACCTTCCAGCCGATCTTCGAGCACGAAGCGGTGGCCGCGATAGGAGACATCGCGGTCGCGCCATCGGACCCGAAGACGATCTACGTGGGCACCGGTGAGGCCAACGATCGCAACACCGTGAGCTGGGGCGCCGGCGTGTACACGTCCAGCGATGCGGGTGCGACGTGGACCAGGGCAGGGCTGGAGAAGACGCGCGCGATCGCGCGCATCGTCGTCCACCCAACAGACCCCAAGACCGCGTGGGTCTGCTCGCCCGGCGACGTGTGGCAGCCCGGAGAGCGCGGCATCTACAAGACGACGGACGGTGGGAAGAGCTGGAAGAAAGTCTATTCCGCTCCGGCACCCTTCGAGACGCGCGCGGGATGCGGCGATCTCGCGATCGACCCGAGCGACCCGAACGTGCTCTACGCCACGCTGTACGCACGCCTGCGACGCCCGTGGGTCTTCACCTACGGCGCCGCGGCGACCGACGGCAAGGACATCGGTGGGGTGCTCAAGAGCGCGGACGGCGGCGCGACCTGGACGAAGTTGGCGGGCGGTTTGCCGGCGATGACCGGGCGCATCGGACTCGCCGTCTACGCGAAGAATCCGAAGACGGTCTTCGCGCTCGTGCAGAGCGATGCCGGCGGCACATCGGACATCGATGATCCGTACAGCAAGGCGGGCGGCGTGTTTCGCAGCGACGATGCCGGCGCTACCTGGACGCGCCAGAGCAAGCTGGATCCTCGCCCCTTCTACTTCAGCCAGATACGCGTCGATCCCTCCAACGACAAGCGCGTCTACGTGCTTGGCTTCATGCTCCACGTCTCAGACGACGGCGGCAAGTCGTGGCGCGAGGATCGCTTCAAGAACGTGCACTCGGACAACCACGCGCTGGCGATCGATCCGCGGAACCCCAGGCGCATGCTCCTCGGCACCGACGGCGGGCTGTACGAGAGCTACAATCTCGCCGAGGGCTGGGCGCATCTGAACCGGTTCGCGGGCGGCGAGTTCTTTCGTGTCAACACGGACAACTCGACGCCGTATCGGATTTGCGGCGGATTGCAGGACAACACGAACTGGGTCGGCACGGCCGACACGCGCAGCAAGGAGGGCATCCGCAACGCGGACTGGCTCGCGATCGGCGGCGGCGACGGCTCATACTGCGTCTTCGATCCGGCAGACTCGAACCTCGTCTACGCCGAATCGCAGCAGGGATTCATCTTCCGCTTCGATCTGAGGAGCGGCCAGGACAAGAATCTGCGCCCGCAGCCCACCGAAGGACAGCCGGCGTTTCGCTTTCACTGGACGTCGCCGTTGTTCGCGAGCGCACACGACAAAGGCGTGTTGTATCACGCGGGGAATCGCGTGTTCAAGCTCACCAATCACGGCGAGCAGTGGCACGTGATCTCTCCCGCTCTCTCCACGAAGAGCTACGATCGCATGACCACGGTCGGGAGCGGTGCGGAGGACTTCGGCGTCGTGTATGCTCTGGCCGAGTCGCCGGTGAAGGCTGGCGTACTCTGGGCGGGAACCGATGAGGGGAAGCTCTGGCGCACAGATGACGACGGGGCGAACTGGACCGACCTCACCGCGTCGGTGCCGGCCGCCGCAAAGGGTGGCCGCATCAGCAGTATCTCACCGAGCGCCAGCGATGTGCAGGTCGCGTACATGTCCGTCGATGCGCATCGCGATGGCAACTACGCACCGCTCGTCTTTCGCACCGGGGACGGAGGCAAGACGTGGACGAGCATCGCATCGAACCTGCCGGCGGAGTCGCCAGTCAAGGTCGTGCGCGAGGACTCGAAGAATCCCAAGGTCCTCTTCCTCGGCACGGAGTTCGGATTGTGGACCACCGTCGACGGCGGGCGCTCGTGGTTCAAGCTCGGCGATCTGCCAACCGTCGCAGTGGATGACATTCACATGCAGGAGCGCGACCGCGATCTCATCGTCGCGACGCACGGACGGAGTCTCTACGTGATCGATGACGTTGGCGGCCTCGAGCTGCTCACGCCCGCGGTGCGCGCGGAGCCGGCGCATCTCTTTCCGCCGCGGCCAACGCTCGGATTCGTTCCGTACCCCGGATTCGTCGACTCCAACGGGAACGCGGTGTTTCGCGGGAGCAATCCGCCGGAAGGGGCGCTGCTCACGTTCTGGCTGAGCGGCTTCGCGCCGGAGGGGGTGAAGATCTCGATCACGAACGCGGAGGGACAGCCGGTCGCGAACCTGACTGCGCCTGCCATCGCCGGACTGAATCGCGTGAACTGGGACTTGAAGCCGACGAAGGATGTGCGCACCGAGTACGGCGGCGAGGGCAACAAGCCAGTGGCGCCCGGTGTGTACACGGTGACGCTGAAATCCGGAAAAACCACGAGCACCGAGAAGCTCACGGTGAGCTATTTGCCGGGCGTCGAGACGAGGTAGATCGACAAACCATTGCGGAGCACGACCATGTTCTCGAGATGGAGAGTGCGCGTCGTCTGCTGGTGTGTGGGGACAGTGATGGTCGGTGCCACCGGCGCGCTGAGTGCGCAGACGATCACCGGTACCGTGCGCTCGTCGGCGCGCCCCTTGGCGGGCGTGACGGTGCGTCTGCTCGAGCTCGAGCGCATCGTGCGCACGGGCTCCGGCGGCCGATTCACCTTCACCAACGTGTCGAAGGGAACGTATCGCGTGTTCGCCGCGGCGCCGGGCTTCGCATCGGTGACCGACACCGTGCAGGTGTCCGGCGAGACGACCACACTCGACATCGTCTTGCGTGAATCGCCGACGCGCCTCGAGGATGTGGTCGTCTCCGCGGCGCCGGTGGCGGGGCTCTCCAGCGAACAGTATCAGTCGACGGCGACGAAGACGCGCGCAGACAACCTCGCGAGTCCGGGAACGAGCTTCGCCGAAAAGATCTCCGACCTGCCGGGTGTGGCGATGCGCGGCAACGGCTCGGCGCCGAACCGTCCAATCCTTCGGGGCCTCGGCGACAACGAGGTGCTCGTCCTCGAGGATGGGCTTCGCATGGGCGACCTCGCGACATTCGATCCCGCCCACGCGACGCCGATCGATGCGCTCTCGATCGCACAGGTCGACATCGTTCGCGGTCCCGCGACGATTCTCTACGGCCCGAGCACGATCGGCGGAATCGTGAACGTGATCACGGACGTCGTGCCGGATGTCTCGGACCGGCGGCTCTCCGGAAGCCTCGTCGCCGAAGGCAACACGGGTGCCGATCAGACGTCGGGGTATTTCAACAACGTATTCAGCAACGGCCATCAGGCGTTCAAGGTGTCCGTAGGCGGGGTGCATGGGAGCGACATTCGTATTCCGAGCAGAACGTATGTCGATCCCGGAAGCGGGGCCGAGTTTGCGCTCGACCGCATGCCGCAGACGTTCGATCACAGCTGGGAAGCCGGCGCGGGCTACGCCTATCAGGCACCGTTCGGAACGATCGGCATCGGCGGCAAGCATTTTCAGACCAACTATGGTATTCCCGGCGATCCGCCGAATCCGGATTTCGAAACGATTCCGCCCACGACCTCACGCATTCAGCAGGGGCGCAACACACTCGAGCTGCGCAGCCTGTTCAACGTCGGGAGCAAAGTGCTCGACCAGCTGCGCGTCAACGCGGCGTACAACTACTACACGCAGTCGGAATTCCCGACGACGCAGGATGAAACGGGCGTCTCGGATCCTCAGGCCAATCATTTCCGCAAGCAGGCGACGAATGCAGTCGTGCAGTTTCTCCAGCAGCCGCTGGGACGGCTGCACGGAACGCTTGGCTTGTGGAGCAACATCGAACATCTGAACATTGCCGGCGACCAGCCGCTCGGCCCGAACTCCACGACCGTCGGTCTCGCCGGCTACGCGTTCGAGGAGCTCGTCCTGACGCCGAGCACGCGACTGCAGGCGGGTCTGCGCTACGACTACAACAAGATCCAAACGCACCCGTTCACCGGATCGACTGATTCGGCATTTCAAACGCTCAACACGTCGCGACTCTCGAATGCGGTGACGGCTTCCGTTGGTGCGGTGCAGAGGTTCGACGCGCATCTCACGGGATCGTTCAGCGCCGCGCGTTCGTTCCGCGCGCCCACCGTGCAGGAGCTGTTCGCGAACGGACTGGACGCGGCGAGCGGAACCTACTCGGTTGGAACGGCGTCGCTACGTCCGGAGACGGGATACGGCGTGGATGCCTCACTGCGCGGAACGTACGCGAAGGCAGCGTTCGAGGTCTCGCCGTTCGTGAATTACATCCACGACTACATCTACGGTTTCCTCCGCGGCGACACGATCGAGGACTTTCCCGTCAGGCAGTTCGCACCAACCAACGCGCGCCTGTACGGCTTCGAGGCGAGCGTGACGGTGCAACCCCTCCAGACGCTCGCGCTGCGAGCGCAGGCGGACTACGTGAACGCGCAGGACACGCGCCTCGATCAGCCCCTGCCGTTCACGCCCCCGCTGCGCGG
>DATGDQ010000523.1:0-3881 GCA_035310785.1 Gemmatimonadaceae bacterium
ACGTGAACTTAGGAATGCTCGGCATTGCACTCGGAATGTTCGTTGTCGGGATCATTTACCGGCTGGTCGAGCACGCGGTAAACAGGCCTGGGCAGGACGATATCTATTCGATTGCCGGCATCGTACTCATGATACCGCTGACGAACATCGAGTCGGACTTCTCGCTTGGATTTGGGGGACTGCTACTGAACGGCCTCGCGCTCTGGCTCGTGTTGAAACTCATCGGCCAACCGGCATCGCGCCGGGCATCCGGCGCCCTTTCCTATTCGCAAACGCCGACGTTGGCCGCGCAGCAGCCGCAGAGTTGAGTCGAGAAGGCAAGTCGCTCGTCGATCGTCCGTCTCTTGCCGTAATCACACTCGAACAGGGTGGAGACGGTGTAGCCTACGCCGCCCTCCTGCTGTTCCGTGCTCTCTCGGCGATCGCGCACCGCCCCAGAGTCGTTGCTCTCTCTCCGAAACGCGCTTCGAAGCCGTCGCTTGTGGAGCGAGCGCGCTTCGCCATGGAGCTCGGCGCAGCGCAGCTCGCCGACCGCGATGGGTGGTGGATGTTCGGTCACGTCGGAATCGCACGCGCCCAGAACGTAATGCCGAAAGGACTGCGCAGGCCGTACGCGGTTCTCCTGTGCGGCATCGAGGTCTGGGACCCCTCACTCGCACCGGACCGCAAGAAAGCCTTGAAGTCGGCGACCTCCCGCATCGCGATCTCGAAGTTCACGGCGGATCTCGTAGCTGCGGCGCACCCCGATGTCGGTCGCATCTCCGTCTGCCCGCTCGCGCTGCTCCCGCGAGACGGGGAGCTCACAGTGTACGACAGAGACATCGTTGCTCAGGTCGCGCAACCGAGCCTGCTCATAGCCGGCCGCATGAGCGGCGCGGAACGATACAAGGGGCATGACGAATTGCTCGAGTGCTGGCCGATCGTTCTTCACCATCTGCCGAAGGCCCAGTTGGTGATCGTCGGACGCGGCGACGACACGGAGCGGCTTCGTGCCAAGGCGGGTGAGCTCGGAATAGCCGGCAGCGTGCTCTTCACGGGCTTCGTCAGCGACGCAACTCTCGAAGCGGTGCGAAAGCGAGTCAATGCCTTTGCCCTTCCGAGTCGAGGTGAGGGATTCGGGCTGGTATATCTCGAAGCCATGCGCGCGGGACTGCCATGCATCGGGGGAGTCGAGGATGCGGCGCGGGACGTGATCGTGGATGGAAAGACTGGACTGCTGGTAGATCCACGAAATGGCGCCGAGTTGGCGCTCAGCGTCCTCCGATTGCTGCAATCTCCCGAGCTGAGCGCCATCTATGGTGCGGCAGGCAAACGGCGATTCGAGGAGGTATTCACCTTCCAGCGATACTGCGAGCGGCTTCGAACGGTTCTGGAGTCGGACCTCACGTGAGGGTGCTCCACGTCGCTCCAAACATCACGCGCGCGTACGGTGGTCCAACCTACTCACTCGTTGCCTATTCCGTCGCGGCACGCTCGGCGGGCATCGAAATAACGATCGCAGCTCCTCGCCCGTCCGAACGCGATCGTGCGTGGATTTCTTCCCTCTTGCCCGACACTACCATCCTGTCGTTTCCGGTACACGGGCGCGGAGCCTTCCTTCTCTCGCCAGGGCTTCAGGCCTGGCTTCGCGGAACCGGGGCCTCCTACGACGCGGTTCACGTCCACGGCTTGTTCAATCCGATCAGTTCGTTGGCAACGCGAACGTGCGTGAAGCGCGGTTGGCCCGTCATCGTGAGACCGTTCGGGACACTCTCGCGATATACGATCGCGCACAGGCGCGGTGCGTTGAAGCGTGCCTATCTCGAGCTCCTGGACGCGCCGAATCTTCGGCGGGTCTCCGCTCTTCACTTCACGACGGATGTGGAACGTGAGGAATCCATGTGGCACGGCATCGAGTGGGGGGATCGAGCGTTCATCGTTCCGCCACCCTGGATCGAGAAGACACGGGCTTCCCCCCCGCGTCCCGCCGCTGAGTCCATGGAAGTTGTATTCATCTCTCGCCTGCATCCCGTGAAGAACGTGGAGCTGCTGCTCGATGCGTGGGGGCTCGTTCGTCGGCAGCGCCCGAATGCACGCTTGACGATTGCCGGCGACGGAGACGCGGCCTACGTGCGCACGCTCGAACGAAAATCGACGGCGTTGTCCGCCGGAGCACGATTCGTCGGTCATGTGTCGGCCTCCAGCAAGACCGAGTTGCTGCTGTCTGCTGCCGTTTTCGTACTTCCCTCGCTACACGAAAACTTTGGAATCGCCGTGCTCGAGGCGTTGGCAGCCGGCGTTCCGGTCGTGATAACCCCGGAAGTGCAGCTGTCGTCCTTCGTGATCGATCCCTCGCTTGGAATCGTGACGCAGCGCACACCGGAAAGTCTGGCCACATGCATCCTTTCGGCGCTCGACAACCATGCCTTGCGCGAGCACTGCCGAGCCAACGGACCGGCGCTCGTGGAGCGCTACTTCTCGCCGAGTGTCGTCGGTAGCCAACTGAGCGACATGTACGACTTCGCCGCAGCACATTCACCTCGCTGAGCGCACACCCTTACATGTACCTTCTCGGTATCAATGCCTTTCACGGCGATGTCTCCGCCGTGCTCCTGAAGGACGGGCAGCTTCTCGTTGCCCTCGAAGAGGAGCGATTTCGGCGCGTGAAGCACTGGGCGGGGTTCCCCACACTCGCAATTCAAAAGTGCCTCGAGCTCGCGAATCTCTCCGGCCGCGACATCGAGCACGTTGCGATCAGTCGCGATCCGAAAGCGAATCTCGTGCGCAAGGCGCTGTTCACACTGACCAAGCGTCCGAACGTCTCGCTGATCGGTGACCGCCTGCGAAACGCGCGGCAATTGCGGGATGTGCGCGCGCCGCTCGCCGAGGCGTTGCAGCTACCTGCTTCGAGTCTGCCCTCGCTTCATTACGTCGAGCATCATCCCGCGCATCTGGCGAGCGCGTTCCTCGTCTCGCCGTTCGAGGATGCCGCCGCTTGTGCCATCGATGGCTTCGGTGACTTCGTCAGCACATCGATGGCTGCAGGACAGGGAAATCGATTCGAGATCCTCGAGAAAGTGTTCTTCCCTCATTCGCTTGGAATGATGTACACAGCCGTGACCCAGCAACTCGGGTTTCTCGGCTATGGTGACGAATTCAAGGTGATGGGATTGGCTCCCTACGGCGAACCCGAATTCGTGCCGGAGCTTCGAAGGCTCGTGAAGCTGAAGTCGCGTGGTATGTTCGAGCTCGACCTCAGGTACTTTCGTCACTGGAACGAAGGCGTCGATATGGAGTGGAGCTCGGGTTATCCAACGCTTGGCCGCGTCTATTCCGCGGAGTTGGAGAAGCTGCTCGGCCCTGCACGCAAGAAGGACGAGCCACTCACGGAGCGCCACGAGAACATCGCTCACTCCCTTCAGGCCGTGTACGAGGAGTGCGCTTTTCACGTGCTGAACTCTCTCTGGGAGCGCACGAAGAACCGGCGCCTCTGTCTTGCCGGTGGATGCGCCATGAACAGCGTGGCCAATGGCAAGGTACGGGCTAACACTCCTTTCACGGACCTCTACATTCAGCCCGCGTCCGGTGACAATGGCACCGCATTGGGCGCCGCCTACTATGTATGGTGTCAGGTGCTGGGGAATCCACGGTCATTCGTCATGGAGCATGGCTACTGGGGCACATCATATCCCGATGCCAACGTGTCCGCGATCGTCGAAACACCTCGGGATGATGGCTGGACGTACGAGCAGGTCACCTACGATGACGAGGGCGCGGTCTGTCGGGCGGCCGCGGAGCTCATCGCCGACGGCAACGTGGTCGGCTGGTTTCAGGGAAGGATGGAATGGGGTGCACGCGCGCTCGGCAATCGCAGCATCGTGGCAGATCCGAGGCGCGCGGAC